>NZ_CP073011.1:3600000-3900000 GCF_018075365.1 Virgibacillus pantothenticus | reverse complement strand
ATTCAAAAGAGTAAGAGCTCCCTCGTTTTGCGACATAATCGATAAAAGCAGCACCATAATTGTAAGCCTGAATGACTGCATTCTCATCGACACCACTTGCTTTTGCGGAACGTAATAAATCTGAAAAGTATTTTGTTCCTTGTTGAATCGATGCTTCGGTATCCAATGTGTTTGGTGGTAATCCCAACGATTCACTACTCTGCATCACATCTTTTAACTTGCCACCGCTTTCCACTTCAATAATGGCAAGTAGTGTCGAAACATACTCAAGAATGCCATATTCTGTCGCATATTTTTCTACCATTGCTTGATGTTTTAACACATCCGGAGAAACCGATATACCGCCTATCTTATCAATGAAATCATCACTATCTGATGAGTGTTCTTCATTCGATATAAAAATCGCTACAAAGGCCAATAATCCTAAAAAGGCAAGAAAGACTAATCCCAAAGCAATGAACATAACCTTTAATCTCATGATTTTCATTAGCGTTCCCTCCTAGTTGCATGGATTGGACGCTTCATAATTTGTTTCTGGTTTGTATTTTTCAACGGTTTAGAAGGACGCTTGATGATTGTCCGACTATTTTTTGGTCGAGAACGTTCTTCATTGGGAAATCGGCTTTCTTTTTTAACAGGTTGTTTGGGATGATTAGTATAATGTCCTTTTCTATCTGGACTCGATAATTGTCGTTGTAATTTGAATTGCTTCCTATGCTCGCTTTTTGTGACAGGCCATGTTTTTTCTTTTTGTTGAACAGCTGGTTTCTTTAATCGATCTTGATGTACAGATTCATTGACATTTTGCATAACTGGCCGTTCATGACTGGTAGTCTTTCGAGAAGGAGTATGCTTTTTGTCCAGTGCTTGCCGCCTATCTGCAATGGTTTGACGATGTTTTGCTTCACGTACTTTATTTACTTGCTGTCTTTTTTCTTTTGCTTGTTTCATCCCTTCTTTAAAATCGCGGGCAGGTTTTGTAAGTTGTTCTTTTCCCTGCATAACCGCATATTGAGTAGTAGTAGGTAAATCATGTAGCTGATCTTTACGATACTTGATATTTGCACGCAACTGCTTTTTCGCACCAAGCACTTTTCCTGTGACTTGACCTACTCTTTGGCTCAAAGAGATTGGTTTTGTATTGGCATTTGAACGTTCTTTGTTATTTTTTGTAGTTGATGTTAGCCGTTGTAATGGTCGAATAGGGGAGAAGGAACCTTTTGTTTGCTTTGATTTCCCGACCATTGCCCCGACCGTTGCTCCAGCTGTTGCGCCTGCAAGGGTGCGTCCGATTGTTCTTTGTAATCGCCGACTACCCCGATTAAACATGCGATAAGGACGACGCATGACTTGACGGCCGACTTGTTGTGAGTCACTACTTTGTAGTTTAAACATGCTCATAATGTCACCAAGTTTCATGTAAATGCCCGCAAACGTCACAATCTGTAAGAAGGCAATCAAGAAAAATGGATAACTCGTTGTTAAACTGTAAAGCATGGAAGAAATACTAAAAGCAACGGTAATGATTAATGTAATCCCAGCACGAAGCATAATCACATTAAACAATTTCATAATCGCCTGTTTTCCCATGTTTTCAAAGGTAGGTATCATGGACAGTAAAAAACTAATAGGTAAAAACATCGCATAAATAATAAACAGAATTTGTGAGAAAATCATAATGCCCGATAGAAGAAACACAAAAATCGAAATTCCAATGTTGAATAGAAATAAAAAGAAGACCATTCCTAAACGTGTCGTGGTCTTTGTAATCGTTAAATTTTTATTGTCATGATCTTCAATCTCTGTTTTGACAGCATCTTCCCGGTCTTTTCCGTTATTGGCGTCTGGACTAATGGAAACTAACGTATCAACGCGATCTTCACCAATCGTTTCTTTATCCGATTCATCAAACTGCAAGAGCATCCATGGTTGCTCTATTTGAATAGAAAAGAGGTTATTCCGTATCATATCCACACTATCTTTTCCCTGGCTAGTAGAGCTAGGCATTAAGATTTTGGTTCCTAAATCTAAACTTGCTTGACTTATATCAGCAGAAAAATCATTGATTTTACTGATATATGTTGGAGCGTAGGCGATAAAAGAAGCAGACAAAATAAACACGACTAAAAAATTTAGGATCGCCCGAATGGCTTTTGTGGTTTCTCGTTTCATTAATCCTGTATAAGCCACGTAAATGCCAATCACCAAAATGAAAAGAAGCAAGAAGCCTACATAAAATCCCGAACTGCTAAAACCGCTTGCCGTAATCCCAGCCAATGTTTGCATATTCTTCCCGATGGCATCTGCCGTTTGTGAAATGAAATCCAGTGAATAGGCTTGTTGAATTAAATAACCTGTCGCATTTGATAAATACAGGCTAATAATCCAAATAAAGTTGGTGATTGTATATAAGCCATACATGACCTGTTTTCCAATGCCATCATTCCAATTCCATGGCAGCCAATCCCAACCTGTGTCAACGTAAAAATCAAGCTGGTAATGGTCAAGAGCATATTTGGAATACAAATTGTCTTCCGATACGGTATCATCCACTAAACCAGCAGCTTGTGCGAATGTTCCAAGAAAAAGAAGCAATAAAAAAACGGCAGCACCAATGAGTACCACCGTTAGAATAATCTTCTTTATTTTTTGTTTGTTCATATTGTCACCTCGCTTCCTTTTCTCTAATAGGTGGTCGCGTATCAAAAGCATGGAATAAATCTTCAAAGACAGGGTGGACTTGAATAATACCTACACGTCCATATAAGTCTTGCATCAAACATTGTCCATTTTCGAGTTCCCGTAGTCGCATTTGATTCGCTTCATCTTCTTTATCTACTCCAAAGAATTCAAGTGTCTTTTTAATTTCATTGATATCTCTGGAACGAAAAGCAAACTTCACACCGATATTATTTTTTAATTTTTCATCCGTTAAATCCGCAGCATTCTGGGTAACAAAGTAGACACCGGCATTCATGGCACGCCCTGCACGTACTAGTTTGTTAGATAAAGTCTTTCCTTGTGCAACTTGCAGGAAGGACCAGGCTTCATCCAAATCGACGATTTTAAAAATACTGCGATCCGAATGGATAAAGTCTAATGCAAAGGTAGAAATGACAATCAGCATAGCGACACTAAGCAGTTCCATTGTTGTATATTCTTCAAAAGTTGTTTCTGCGTCTGGTAACACTAAATCCGCTACTTGAATGATATTTAATTGTTTTTCTAAACTAATCGAGTTTTTCACCGTTCCATCGGAAAAGAGGAGGTGGGCAAAGTCATAATCGGTAAAACTTTCGATATGGTCAGCGATAGGACCAGCTAATGGATTAGGATCACTTCTTAATTCATGAATCACAAGAAGCAAGCCGCGTTCTTCTTGTTGACCGACTGCCCGAATCGCTCGTCGTAATACAGGGAATTTATCTCCATCCCGACTGGATATGCCTGTAAGGAAGGTAAGAATATCAATCGCAAGACTTTCCGAATCCTTTTTCTTTTTCATAATGACAAAAGGGTCAAGTAGTCCTTTGTTGGCATCATCACTAGTTAAATTAACAATATTTATTTCATGTGCAATTTCAGGCAATGTTTCTTTCCAATTTCCTCGTTCTGCCTTTGGATCAACAATCAGGGCTTGTCCTCCAAAGAGAACGGCATAATAGACAAGTAGGTTATTACTAAACGATTTCCCGCCACCCAGTGAACCTAAGAAGGCAGAAGCTAACGCATTGGTGACCGAACCTTTTATACCTTGACTGGCTAGGCTTGGATTAAGGTATACATTTCTTCCTGTATCTAGGTTATAGCCAAAATAAATCCCTTCCGTTTCTCCTAACATTTGTGTTGCTCCAAATCCAAGCCCTGCAAGAAAATCAGACGTCACATATTGAATATAGTCATTCATATAACGCTTACTTGAAGGAATAAATTCACTGTGTAAACCGATCATATCTCCAAATGGGCGAACAAGTTTTACATTCAAATCGTCGTAAAAATCTTTCACCTCATTACAACGTTGTTTGAGTTCGTCTAAATTGGGGGCAGATACTCGAATGACATAGCTTAACTTATACATCGATTCTTTCGTTTGGTCGAGCACATCCTCTAATTCATTCACCTGTTCCAAAGCATCGATGACATTGTTTCCTGTTTCGTTATCAGATTCCCAAGCATGATTATCCAAGTCTTTTAATTCCTTTTTCTTATTTCGTACGGTAGATAATGCTTTTTTGTTCGTGACAATTTCGACATTCATGGACGTATCGATTGGAAAATCGAATTGTTGTTGCTGGTAATAAAAGATTTCATCCGATGGAAATTCCAAATCACCAACAATCGAATTAATCGTAAAGTAGGTCACATACGTTGTTTGTTCTTCCTGTTCGATTTTTAAATAACGTTGGTTTTCTTCCATTAAACAGCGAGTCGGTTTAATTAGGTCATACCGCTTCACTAACGTTTCTTTTTTTAACTTCTTTAGAGAGAGAGGATAATCATATTCCTCATAAGCAATGTCTGATTGCCCATGAAGATGTTCAATTAGGTATCCAAAATCATTTTTATTTAAAGGGCGGATCTTAAAACGTCTAGCTATTTTGTTTTGTAATAAAGATTCCATTTTAGAGAAACGTCTCACTTCTTCATGCGGCATGGAAACAAAATCTCCCATCAGGTGATGGTTTACATCACGGACAAATGAAGAAAGTGAATTTTTTATTGATTTCCCAACCGATTTCATACTGACTTCTTCTTCATTGAGTAACAGTTTAAAACCGATAAAGAAACGATAGTCTACTTGATGTTCACCAATCATTGAAACAAGCGCTTCTGTTTGGTCGTCAATCCGTTCAAAAGCAACGTCTTGTAGCCTTCCCGATACTAATTCTTTACTTCGATCCTGGACAGACCGAATACTACTTGCGGTACTAATCTGCAGGGCATGAATTTTTCCATCTTGGTTTTGGGCAATTAATTGACGGAAGTGGTCATGTACCTGTATTTTTTCGTCTGGTGAAAGGAACGAATAGTTATATGGCAATAGCTCATAATACGCAAAACATTCGCCGTCATGGTTAAAAACAAGATTGTTTTCAAGATATTTAATCGGATAACGCATGGACTTCACTCCTCACAGTAGTAATAGCTTCATTAATCTTCATTCGTTGTAATTTGATAGGTTTTCCCGCATAGGTCACTTTAGGTCGGAAAAAGTAAGTCAATACGGACTTGAGAAAGCGATACGGTTTTTTACCGTCAAATGTTTTTTGACTCATAAACCAAGTCAAACCAACTGGTATTCCAACATATTTTAATAACGCCCCATTAATCAAAGAGAGGGGAGGGAGATTCCCTAGTAACATCACGATCAAAAGAGAGAGTACAAACCATGCCATTTGATTAAAGGTCACTGGAAAGGGAAGTCGAAAGTCATTGATCGCGTAAATCACTTTTTCTACGGACCAAATTCGAGTATAGCTTTTTAGTTTTTTCATACGTTCTCCTTTCAAAAAAGCGAAACAGCCTGCATATAGACAGACTGTTTCACAATTTTATAACATATTTATTTACCCAAGATACTCAAAGACACCATGTGATGTAACAAGGTAATTACCGCTTATTTCTAGGTCGCGTCCAAAAGCTTCATAATCAATATAGTTTTGTAGATTGGCAGGAACTTCCCCAAGTGCTCCTGTTTCCTCTACGAAATACCTAGCAACATCTGCCATATCCTCACAATCAGGATAATACATAATATCATCTTGATTCTCTAGCAATTCTTCTATACTGTTAAACCAATAGCTTTGAACTTCGGAAAGAGAATCATAAAGTGGCGTACCCTCAATTTCTGCGACCATTGCACATAAACGGTTCACTTCGGAAATAGGTGTATATTCACCAATTTCAAAGGGGAGGTCATAATCGAAAATAGCATATTCTTCGTATTCTCCATTCAAGCCGATCCGTTCTTTTACTTCTTCCATATCAATTGGTGGTCTAAACCAAGAACCAATGATTTCACCCTCATTATACTTACCGAGATTGGTTATAAAAACTTGCATTTCCATATCATTGCACTTCCTTTTCTTGAAAATAGAAATAAAAAAGCAGCAGCTTATTATCTGCTGGTACACAAAATAGGCTTGTTAATCCCTACCGCACTATCGTTTGGTCCACCATTTTTTTGTAAAACATAAGAAGACCACTTATCTTTCACAAAAAAACGGTACAATTTAAGACCCTATGATTCGATTGAATAGGTTTAACAATACGTCTTTCACACCACTTGCATTAAAGACTAATCCCACCGCAATTAAGGCAACAATCAAAAAGCCAATCAGCTTAGAAAATTCACGCTTAAATCCTAAATAAATCCCGATAACAACAATTGCCATCAATACTAGCGATTGTGCATTACTTAAAAACCAGTTGTACAAATTTTGGCCAAAATTCAATTTTCATTTCTCCTTCCGTCTTTTAATATTTTGTTACTTGACGCATACATTCGATAAACCATAAAATGACACCACCTATGATGGTGATAAAAATGTACTTCAATAGCTTCATGGAATCTCTCCAATCTATCGTTTAATCACTTCTTCTGTTGCAAGCGCCTGTTGCATCAACAATTGTTGATGACGCTTAGTTAACTTTGCCTGATCTAACATATCTTTTATCACCGTTGTTTGATTGATTTCATCGAGCTTAGTCGCTAGTTTCCAAGTAGGGGCGACTTGACGTGCCAACCATCTAAGTGTTTTATCGAATGTGTAAGGTTCAGGTTTTGTTGTTAAAGAAATTTTTCTGTCTACACCTAAATCCAAAAAACGCTGCCATTCTTTGTTCATTTTCCAACTACTGCGACGTTTTTTCTCATCTTTATCGACAAAACGTATATACCGGTTAATGATGGAGAAGGCCGTTCGTCCAGCATCTTCATAGGTCATTAAATCAACAATCGCATGATACGCACGATCATTTTTTAAGCGAATTTCAAAACGATTTTTTACCTCTGTATCTTCAAGTGATGTGCCATGTTTTACATATTGTTCGTAATCCTTCTCATAGGCGCAAAAATACACGTCACTTTTTAATGAACCAATATATAACGTATTGCCCATATCTCGTTTTTCTTCACCATGGATCAGTTCACCCGAACGATAGCTTTTAAAACTACGAAACACAGAGATACATTCTTCATTACGACATTTGTTCGTCAAAAACGGAATATCCAATATGCCTGTTTTATCATTGATCGCAAGGTCAATTCGTTTAAATACACCGCCAACACGAAATACATCCATAAAAAAATCAAACCATGTTCGCTGTTGGGCTAATAAGAAATTCTCAAATTGGCGACATCCTTTTCCTTTCAGTTCAAGTAAGCATCCTTTGTCCTCATCAGGTGAAACCATGACGACAATATCACCAAAAACGTATTGTTCCATGTAGGAATAAAACGCAAAGTCTTCATGAATCATGTACTCCATTTTGAGTTTCAAAATATCTTCAATGACAGGCTTCGGATTTGTCGTTAAAAATCGAATCCGTACATAGTCAAACAAAATTTCCAAAGGTGCATCTGGATTAAATTGTTCTAAAATATCGAACATCGCATGTTGTAATGTTTGAGTCGGAGTTACTTTTCCTGTTTCAATTTCACTCATATATTGCCTTGAAATGCCAATATGAACAGCCAATTTATTTTGCGATACGCCGTATGCCAATCGTTTTTCCTTTAATTGTTGATACCAAGGTACTTCATTCATGTGCATTCCTCCCAACTAAAAAAAGATGTCAACTAAAGGGAAAAAGTTGACATCTTTGTGATGTGCTTCAAACCATTGTGCCTACTGGGTTTAGAGCTCTTTTTTTCTGTTTTTTAATGTTTTTCTACCCCCCTGTTAGAAACGGGGGGTAAAGCGTGGCTGTCGCCACGCAGGCTTCGCCCAGCACGGCGGCTTACGCGTTGCACGCCACCGCACTGGGCAGCCTTTATGACACTAACTTTCCAATTTCTTTTAGAAAATCATGACCTTTTGGGACAAGAGGTGTATAAAATTCGGAAATCACACTATCCCCTTTATCGACATACCCTCGGCCTTTGATCTGTTTTAAGAAAAATTGTTTTTGTACGTCTGAACCAAAAAGCATACCAAACCCAAGCTCACTCATTCTGCCTAATCCTACTCGAAAGTTAAATTGATCCCTTATTCCATCCCCAAGATATTTTGCATCTGGTCGTTGACAAGCAAGAATAAGGAAGAATCCAGCTTGACGCCCTAACATAACAATCTGTTTTAGCTTGGTTAATACGGCCGTATTTTCCTTAGAAGCAAGCATTTCCATAAAAGCTACGTACTCGTCAAAAACTAAAAAGTGGGGAGATAAGCCTAAATAAGCATAGTTTTCTCCTGTTTTATAATTAGGCATCTGTTTCATTTCTTCACTACGAGCCATCATAGATTCATAAAACTCATCGATACAAGTTATCATATCTTCCTTTTTGTAGTACACGTCAGGCATCACAGTGGCTAAGTCCGCTAAATCGGCATTTTTCGGATCTAAAATATACAATTTTGCATCTGTTTTGAGTAGCGCTTCAATCAATGTAAGAATAAAATAACTTTTTCCACCACCTGTTCCGCCAGCAATTAACATATGCGGGAGTTTATCATATTCCCAATACATCGAGTCCATCAGCTTTAAGCTACCATTTTGTGCGATTACTTCATCAATAGAAATCCGGCTATTAATTGTGTCATAGAGCAAGATATATTCTACAAAGGAATCATGTAATTCTTTCGATACCAACTCACAGTACAAACCACTTTCCAGTTTATTTTCGAGGTTTAGTAACTGCTCTTGATATTTTCCCAATGTGATTTCTGTTTGAATATGAAGCAATCCTTCTTCAAGCCGATAGTACATTTTAGGAAAGTGACTAATTTTATCTTTTGCTTTTCCATTTGGTATGTCCTTAAAGAAGCTACTTGATTGTACTTGTTTCGTTTCATACCATCCGTTTTCCAGAATCATTTTAGCGAGTTTCTGACGATGAATAACCTGTCTGATACGATCATACCGATAACGATAATAAAGGTAAGCACATATCCCTGTTATAGCAATACTTATAAGGAATGTTACTAATCCATAAGAACTTATAAAATGCTCTTGAAATAACGATAGCTTCCATTCCGTAGATAATAAAAAAGACAGATGAAAAAGTGTAAAAGGGATAAGCCATACAACAAATAACCGGCTGAATAAAAATTGAAAGAGGAGGGAAGCATCACTAGGTCGAATTCGTTTCCCTCGTCTTCGTAAAGGTTTCATTATTTATCCTTAATTGGTGTAGCTTTTGAAGCATTACTGCTTGATGTTCCTGCTTTTCCCTTTAAGACTAAATCATCTGCTTTTATATACCAATCCACATCTGCGCCACGAAATGTTGCGTTTGCGACCGTATCGGCGACGGGGTTAATGATTTCTACTTCTGCATTATAATCAAATTCTTTTAAGGGAACGGAAGCAGGAATACTCACTTGAATCATACGACCTTGTTCACGAGATTTTAAGTCATACGTGCGTTCCTTTACCTCGGTTGAAACCGTACCATCTTCATTTTGAAGAAACACTTCTCGTCGTAATGCGGAGAATTTTAATAAACCAAATGTCTTTTCCTTATCTATAACAATACCTTGTGCTAATCTCATCTCTTTTTCCTCCTTATGCTTTTACCATGTCATCTGCATGTAAAATATAGTTTGTGAAACCACGTTCTCCAATTTTATATCCCTCTGCGGTGATTCTTGCATTGACTAGTTTTACTTTTTCCTCATGTTCAAAGAACTTTTCTCCTGCTTCTTGGGGAAGAACCACCTCAATATCATCTGCACGTTGAATATCGGAATATAGATTATAGCTCCTAGAAAGAGTGGTCATGCGTCCATTAATCCGTCGCTGTTCAACTTTGCCTTCACCTGCATATTCTAAATTTCCAAACGTCTTTTCCATATTTGGAATGACATGTTTTAATTCCATCATATAAACCTCTTTTCTTGTTTTAATTTTTGTTTATTTATTCATATGGAAAGCAAGGGCAGAAGGGAGGGGAACGAGAAAAATATATCTTCATTTGTCAATCACTCCTATGCTTCTTGTAAACGATAATCCACACGTCCATAAATGACACACCAAAATACAACCATTGTTTCTCCATTCTCATCCCGTATCAATTTCCCATGAGGAAAAAACGGAAAGTCTTCAATCTCAATTTCATTCATAATAAAATGATCATCGATCCATTCCATAACTTTTTCTTCATAAACCTCTTGTTCATTCAAGGACATCATGCACCTTTCTCCTTTCTACGTTTTCGCTCATAAAAAAAAGCACGTCAGACGAGAATAATCCAACATGCTCAAAAATTGATTTGCTATAAATTTTCTGCAATACCAGCCATGATATATTCTGCACATGGTACGGCAATCGCATTTCCAATTGCTTTATATCTCGCATAATCACTAATGACTTCACCCTTATTTCCAATAGCTGTCCAGCCCTCTGGTAATCCCATTAAACGTTCACATTCTAATGGAGTGAGTTGTCGGATATAACCTTCATTTTCTTTCCCTTCATACCAAAAAGAAAAGTTATTGACTGAACCAGCTAACAAAGTTGGGAAAGGGTCATTTGTCCGTCCGAAACTTCCAATGAATCCTGATTTGTTTTTGTCTTTTGCGGTACTTCGCATACGTCTTTCTTGAAAGGGACGGACGACGGGTATTTTCCTCCTTGCTTTTTCAGAAGACCTTCGACTGGCTGCGGTGGAGGTTGGCCTGCTTTCTCTGCCAGACGCAGGAAATGATTGCAGTTCGCGGGTTTTAAATAATATTTCTTTGGCACGTTTTCCTCTAAAATCTGCCACGAGGAAGATACGTCTTCTTCTTTGAGGAAGTGTGGGATTTCCCCAATATCGGGCATCCAACACGCGCCAGCACACATCAATTTCATTCCCTCGGACCATTCCTGCTTTTGCCCAGACTCCAGAAGTAGGCATTGGAATTTCGGTATTTGTGAACGACTCCAACACGGCTTTAAAATCCAACCTGTTATTTGATGAAAAAGCTCCCATGACGTTTTCCCAAACAGCGATAATTGGATATGCTCCATTCGTTGCACACCTCATTTCTTCGATAATTCGTATCGCATGATAAAATAAACTAGATTGACTTCCTGTAAGACCTTCTCGTTTACCGATATTGGATAAGTTTTGACAGGGTGAACCAAAGGTAATGATATGGACAGGTGGTATTTTCCCACCATCTATTTTTGTTATATCTCCGAGATGGAGCATGTCAGGGAAATGGCGTTTTGTAATAGAGATAGGTGCTTTTTCAATCTCACTTGCCCATATTGGATTAATTCCAAAACGGGAAGCAGAGAGGGGGAAGACACCAATTCCATCAAAAAGGCTACCGATTTTAAAATTTGTGTTATAATTCTTTTTAAGCATTTTATCTATCAAGTGTATTTCACTCCTAATCTTATAATCTAATTCCCTCTATTTAGATGTCATTCAATTATGTTATGAAATTCTAAACGGGATATATAGATGTTTTATACAATAATTGTTTTGATAGTCTCCAAGGTAATAAAGTTCACTCAAAAATTAAAACGGAGGAATAATTCAAGAATGAAACGAATAGAAAACGTGAAACTATTTAGTGAACATTTAGTCTTTTTAAATAGAAAAGTTGAATTGTTAGGAAAATTAAATTTAAATGATCTATCAGTCCATTCCGAAAACTTTTTTTATCACTTATTTAATTTACTTTTTGGTTTAGAGCTTACGAATGCAAACTTTGAAAAATCTAACCATGAAGCTATTGACCTAATAGATAAAGGTAACAAACTAATTATCCAAGTTTCAGCGACCTGTACTAAACAAAAAATTGAAAACACGTTAAAAAAAGAAATTCTTAAGCAGTATAGTTTAGAGGATTATCGAATCCAATTTATTTTTATAGGTAAAGAAAATCCTAGGATAAAATCAAATGAATTTTCTAATCCATATAAAGTCAAGTTCGATCCAGTTAAGGATATTTATTTAACAAAAGATTTGGTAGAAAAATTTATGTCTCTCTCGCTCTCAGAACAGTCGGAAATTTTAAAGTTCGTAAGAAAAGAAATACCTTTACTCCAACTCATAGAAAAATCAGATATGAAGGTAGAAATATGTGATAAAGTTAACTTGTTACTGAAAAGAAACTTTTTAATATGGAGTAATTTTGGTCCATACTCTGAAACAGCAATACGTAATCCCCTAAGTATGTCTGTAAAAACGACTTGGGATGAACGGAAAAAAGAAATTTTTAAAAACAACGATGAAATAGTGGAGTTATTTCATCAAAACAGTTCACTGTTTACTACTTCTGAGTTTGAAATTTTTATTGAATTCGAAGAGCATGTACAAATTTTTGAACTTAATCATACCAATCGTATTGATCGCACCGCTTACAAGACTTTTCCCCAATCATTTAGTAAAATGATTACCAATATTATCTTAGAAAATGGTGATTCAGATGGTGAATAGTAGTGATATCCCTAGACCTGAAAGTATTGACTTTTTTGAAAAGTCTATAAGACAACATAATAAAGTAATAGATTTAAAAAAACTAAATGAATATTATTATTCTATTGAATTGGATGATGGACGGAATTATAAAATATATCTTACCAATATATATACTGTTAGTTTGGCAGATGTAATGGAGTTTTCTAGCACTTATGATATCGATGCCATTGTAACTATTTCATCATGGAATGGATATACTCTTGAAGCTAAGGAATACTCTCAAAGCATAGGTAAAGGACTGTTTTTATTTGGTGAATTGATGGGAGCACTTAACTTTGCAAAACCTGAAGAGTATTTTTCTGGATATCATGATGGAGAAAAATATTACGATGGAGTTCGATGAGATTAGTATTTATCAATTTGGTTCATCTCTAAATACACAAACTCCAAATGACATTGACTTATTGATTGTATATAGAAATAGATCTTACAAAGAAATTATCAAGCTTATTCGGCTAAGAAGAACATTACGGATTCAGTTACAAAAAATATTAGGAATACCGATAGACATAGTTCTTCTGTCAAATAAAGAAGAACGTCAACTGCTCTATCTTGATCAAATCAACTATAAGAAACTCCTTTAGTTAATTAAGAGATATAAATAAAGTAGAAACCTAATTCTATTGTTCTGTTATTTCTCTATCCTCATTAAAAAAGACGCTTCAATTGAAACGTCTTTTGTAAAAGATATCAAATTTTTATAGTAATAACTCTGAATTGCGATTTGCATTTATTGCATTAAAATTGCATTATTTTATTTTTTTATATCAATTTATATAGATTGATACTTCTTTAAAACCCTTTATAATCAATGATATTGCTCTATATCTAACACCGTGAAAGTAGAGTGGGAATAAGAGGCTAACTTGATTTGAAGAGAGAACGCTGATTTAACAGCATTTGTCCTAAGCTAAAACGGATAAATTGATAAAAAATAATATAGTTCCCTGCCAAAAACCCTGCCAATAAAAAATTTTGGCAGGGAATTTTGTTTTTACACTGAATTTTGGCAGGGAAATTTTTTGGTATTTGGATTGTCGTGTGGAATTAAAATTAATAACCATGTAATCCTAAAAAATGAATATTTCTCAGAAGGTGGTGAAACATAAAGGTAAATATAAGGCATGAGGAGTGATTAAATGACAACAGGACATATACCGATAACGTCATCCGAGCTTTCAACCCTTTGGATTATTTATCAAAAAAAGACTATGATGGTAAGAGTGATTGAATTTTTTTTGTCAAATAATCAAGATGCTGAGGCTATAGAAATATTGCAAACATTTCACGAAGGTGAAAGTAATTTTGTTAATGAACTAAGGAACATTTTTACACAAGAAGGGGCAGCAGTTCCAATTGGGTTTACAGAAAACGATGTAAACCTTAATGCACCAAAATTGTTTGACGACATTTTTGAGGTCATGTACTTACGTATGATGATGAAAGTTGCTTCAGGTTTACATGCATTGCATATATCGATGAGTTACCGGAAAGACATCATGGATTTATACAAAAGGTTCTCAGCGTTTGCGGAGGATACCTGTGAAAAAACGACACAGTTTTTGCTAAGCAAGGGTGTACTTCCAAAATCTCCAGTTGTCACCTTACCCAACCATGTTGAATTTGCTGAGAAAAAGAATTATCGGTCAGGATTTAAAATCACGGGTCACAGGAGGTCATTAAATACAGTTGAAGTGGCTTATCTATACCAAGCGATTGAATCGAATGTAGACGGAATGAAATTAATGACAGGCTTTGCTCAAGTAGCTAAGAAAAAAGATATACGGGACTACTTCTTCCGAGGTAAAGAGTTATCTAAAACAATCATTACAAAATCCAGCGAAATATTATTAGACAGTGATATTAATCCTCCGTCCACACCAGCAGGAAGGGTTACAGATTCAACAGTGTCGACTTTTTCAGATAAGCTTATGATGTATAATACGTCCTTACTGAATACTTTTGGTTTTGGCAGTAATGCTATAGGTACGACCTTCAGTCTAAGGAAAGACTTACCTTTAAAAATGATACCAATTGCTAAAGATGTTTTCGACTTCGCAAATGATGGAGGAGACCTCATGATTGAACACGGGTTATTGGAAGAACCACCTCAAATGGAGGATAGAACCCAATTATCAAAAGGACAGAGTAAATAAAGACAAAGATTGGGCAATTCTGAATTACGTTGTCCTTCTTTTGCCTTAAAAAAGTTATGACCAATATAATCATTTGGACGTGATTATATGAATCAAAATAATAAATATGAGAAACTGTTTTGGAGTATTGCATTGCCGGGTTTTGGTCAAATTCTAAACGGTAGGTTTCTAAAGGGATTACTCTTCATTGCTTTGGTGTTTCTAGTTAATGTTCAGTCCAACTTTCACCAAATTATATTATTAAGTTTTCATGGGAGTATCAAAGAAGCCATTGAGAAAACGAATTATGCATGGTTGATGTTTTCCCCTTGCCTGTATATTTTTGCAATATGGGATGCCTGGAAAGACGCCGGAGGTGGAAGGCATCCTCATTCTTTTCTTCCCTTTGTATTCACAGCCTATTGGGCAACGGTTGGTGTGATTTATTCTTCGGAATTCACTTTATTTGGGCTATTATGGGGGCCTGTTTGGCTCCCAATTCTTTTTATAATACCGGGATTGGCCACGGGATTTCTCATCAAGTTACTATTACTGAAATATAAAAAAATTTCTTAACGTAGGGTTTTTTTAAAATGCTGGCGATACCTCTGGAAGTGAGCATTATTATATTTTATTGTATAACCGAATAAAGGCTTGTTCCGTTGGGCGCTTTTGTTGAATAAAGAATTTCAGTAAAGAACTTTTTATCACAAATTTATGTTTACTGGTCGGGCGAATGTGAAAAGTAAACAACTATTTTTGAAATCAGCCGCATTTTTCAACGGTAATAATGCGGCTTCATCCCTTCAAAAGGAAACAACTTTATTGTCATTACGCATTAAGTTGTTGTTGCAATCTTGATATTTGTAGTTGATTTCTAAAATGAATAAGTCTTTTTTGTGCAAATTTCTGTGTTACGTTGAATGTCTTTGTTATAAAAGGTATACCTTCGGGTATGTTGGCGATTTCATATTTAATTAATATAAATGTTGGTACACAGAAATGAAGTGCAAAGTTATTTGCTTTCCATTCTTGGTATGCCAGAAAAAGATTATTCAAGTGCAATATTTGATTTCCGTACTGTAATAATAAATGACAAAGTTCATGTCCAAAATCCTCCCATTGTTCTTCGGGGGATAACCTAGAATCAATTATAATTTCTTTTTTATAAACACGACTTGATATATCCCAAAAATAGACTTTAATTCCCAGGTAGTCAGCTATTTCCAGAATATCTAGTTGATGTGGGTAATAAATACCTAAGTCAACATAAAAATGCTTTATTGCATCTTCTAGTAATGTTGTGTGATATTTCATGGCTTGTCCTCTTTCGGGGAATGTATGTTCTGTTTTTTATTATAAATAAAAGCCCTAATATTAGAGCTCTATTTCTTTTTGTCTCGTTCTTTAATAAATTCCCAAAAACGTATTAGTTCTTCGATTTTTTCTTCGGGTGCGTTTTGTAAGTCTTTAAAGAATATTTGTGTTTTAGGGTCTAAAAATTCTTTCCACATTTCATCAGGAGAATTAGAATGTTCATTTCCTGTGATTAGGTAGTCAATTGATACATTGAAAAAGTTAGAAATTTTTTTGAGTGTACCGTAATCAGGTTGTCTTTTATTTATTTCGTAATGAGCGTAGGTTCCTCTGGAAATGTTTAGTTTTTTTGCTAGTTCTTGTTGAGATAAATTCTTTGTTGCTCTTAGTTTTTTTAGTCTGTCTCCCAACATTGTGTAACCTCGTTTCTATACGATTTATAAATCGTTTATAGTTATTATACTGTAGCAAAAAGCTACATAAAATAATTGTATCAAAAAAGTACAAAAAAGTATTGACAGTAGCGAAACGCTACTATATAATTAGAATTAACAAGTAGCGAAACGCTACAATGAAGGTGGCGATTAAATGTATGAAAAAAAGAGAATGGTTGTATGAAAAAAGAATTGAACGAAATTTAACACAAGAAGATGTTGCGATACAATCAAACATAAAAAGACCTTATTATTCTCAAATTGAATTAGGTATAAGAAGACCTAGCGTAAAAGTTGCTAAACAAATCGCCGGAGTAATTGGTTTTGATTGGAAGCTTTTTTTTGAAACTGGATGTAGCGATTTGGAACAAGATATAAATGTTTTATAGAATTAGATTTGTTTCTTATAAATCTAATATCTAATAAATGAATTATATTATTTCTAGGGGGTGAAATTCAAATGAACTTTAATGAAATGCAAAATTTAATGAAAAAGGCAGTTCCTTTGGCAAAAGAAATGGAAGGTGACTGGCAGGCTAGGATGAAGTTAGCTGTCCGAATTGTAAAGGCAGATTATTATATGCAACAGCCGATTTCGAAGGAAATTATTCAAAAGCTTTTATTGCATAATGTTTCATATCGTAGAATTTGTAAGAATTATGATATGTCAAGAAAAGGAATTTCAGCATTTGAGAACATGTAACGAGTGTGAGTTTATACCACTTAATGAATTGTTCGAAAATGCATGAAAGGAAATGATGTTCCTTGAAAACTTCATATAGAAAGAGAGCGCATATGATAAATCGTAACTTATCATACACGCCAATAAAACCTAGACACTTTTATTGTAACGTGTTTTGACTGATTTGTCATTAAACGTAATCTAAGTGATGATAGCTAACACTTTTAAAAAAGCTATAGCAGTCCAAAATGAGGGTGCTAATGGTTATAAGCATAACCTACTATATGTTGCCATGACCTTAACTGTGAGCGACTGATAAGCGCGGTAATGGTTCTTATAGAGCCTAGCGAATTATCTTTAATTTTTTATTAAAAATGAATGAGGTGATTTTGTGCTGGATAAAAGAATTGCTTATTACACGAAAAAAGTTGCTGATTTTGGCTCTATTCATCCTAGTAAGCGTAGGAATCCTTATCGGCATGAAAGATTACTTCTATATAAAAAACTACTTCATGAAAAAATATATGAAAATAGACCTTCTGCATTTAGAGGGTTTAATTATTAATCAGATAGTAGGTGAATAAATGAAATTATGAAATTAAATGACCTTTTGAAAGAAAATAAAATAGTGGCATTTGGTTTTCCGGCAGTGAGAGATTTGGTGCGATATGATAATAAAGAATCAGATACCACTATTATTATTTCTACACTTGCACCTTCCCTTTTAGTAGGGCATGGAATAAATGAATATTATGGATTGGATTTGCCAAGAGATAAAGTATTTGAAACTGGACTAGATATTATTAAAGCAGATGTAAATGTATCTAAATATCGTTTAACAGCTTTAGAAATTTATCCATGGGAAATGAAAAATAACTTTATCATTGCAAGTCGCCATATGGGAACTGTTGAAATATTAAAAAATGAATTTCCATTTTTGCAGAATGCACCGGTATTCGAACGTGTTGAAGCAGATGATATTAAAGGAAAACATGTTTATGGTACATTACCACATCATTTAATAGCAGGATGTGATTCGTATGTAGCTGTGACTATAAAAGGTTTTGATAATGCAAAAGATGGTGATTTGATGGGAAAAGAATTAAAGGAACGTATTCAAATTGCCGAATATCCGATTATGTTAGAGATGATTGAATGAATTATACGAGGTGATAAGTATTGGAAATGCGTGTGTATATATCCAATCTCGGCAAATATAATGAGGGGGAGCTTGTTGGTGATTGGTTTACTCCTCCAATCAATATGGAAGAAGTAAAAGAGCGTATTGGCTTAAATGGTGATTATGAAGAAATTGCTATTCACGATTACGAATTGCCATTTGAGATAGATGAATATACATCTATCAATGAAATTAATCGTTTGTGTGCAATGATTGAAGAAATTGAAGGCACACCTATTTATTACGAGTTAAAAGCAATGATAGGTTACTGGTTTAGTGACCTTGAGGAATTGTTGGAAAATGTAGATGACATTGTATGTTATTCTGATTGTCATTCTATGGAAGATGTTGCAAGATATTTCGTTGAAGAAACAGGAGCACTTGGAGAAGTTCCTACCAATCTACAAAATTATATTGATTATGAAGCTTTTGGACGTGATATGGAATTGGAAGGAAACTTCCTTGTTACTTCTCATGGTGTATTTGAGTACAATAATTAAAAAAACGAGAAACTTAAATATTAAAAACAATTAAGGGAGAGATTTTGAATGGAATTTAAAACAGGAATTATACCGAATGAACTAACTTTTGGTGACTTATTTTTTATGGGGTTGAAAAGAGAGAAGATGTTTTTTGACCGAGATAAAAATGAAAGAACAGATAAACTGGAATCAAGGGTTTATAATCTTGCTTCATCCACTCAAAAAGAGCAAATTGAGGTGACTATACCGGAATATGTTGATTTAAAAGAGATTGATTTTAACAAACAGGTGACCCTAAAAAATCCTGTCATTAAAGCAAGAGCACAAGCAAATGGAAATTTTGCTAATGTTGTATGGACTGTTGAAGCAGAGGATATTGTAGAGGTTGGTAGTTCGGGTGGTGTGAAGAAAAATGAACCGAGTAAAGAGCCTGTGGGAGCAGGAACGGATAAAAAATAGTAGAGTAATAGCGTGCTAGTTATAAATTAATTGGCACGCTTTTTTTTGTTCAATTATTTTAGAGAGGACTGAGATTTCTCTGTAAAAGAAGGTGATAAGGATTGAATTTTTAAAGAAACGCCTTTGGAAATATCGTGGCATAAGAATAACGCCGAAAATGGAACATGGAGTGTTAATAGCAGGATTAAGCATATTTATTCCTGTTTTTTTATTGAGTATTTTTTTCTGTTATAAAACTGGAATGAGCAATGTTGCCGAATGGTTCACTTGGGACTATTTGAAAAACATTAAAGGTTGGAATTGGGCGTACATTGGAAAAGGATTTGTTATATCTTTTATAGTTGGCGCAATGACTGTTTTATTAGCTTATTTTGTTTTCTTTGAAAAGTATAGGCGTATTTGGCATAGGCAAAAAATAGCAAGAATGTTTATATCTAATCGTTTTATCGAAAAAGAAAGCTATTCAACGGAATCAAAATGGAGTTTTAGTGATAAGACTGTTACGAAATCAAAATTAACCTACTTCCCAAAAGCCTATTACAAAATAAATAAAGGATATATTGAATTTAGAGTGGCTATGGATATGAGCCGATTTCAAGAAAGGTTTTTAAAGTTAGGGGATGAACTAGAAAACGGTTTATATTGTACTTTAGTTGACAGGGAATTGGAAGAAAATTTCGTTTGTTATAAATTAATGTATGATGTACAACGAAACCGTATTTCTATTCATGATGTGACTGTTAAAAATGGCTCTATGAAGCTTATGGAACATATTGAATGGAAGTTTGATGAATTACCTCATATGTTGATTGCTGGTGGTACTGGTGGAGGGAAGACTTATTTCATTTTGACCATGATTGAAGCTTTATTGAAGTCGGATGCTGAATTGCGGATATTAGACCCAAAAAATGCAGACCTTGCAGACTTAGAATCGGTCATGCCTGAAAAAACTGTTTTTAGTAGGAAAAATGGAATTAAAATGACTTTGAAGAAAGCAAGAGAAGAAATGCATGAACGTTCCGAAAGAATGAAAAACATGCCGAATTATAAAACAGGTGGAAATTATGCAAGTGTGGGCATGAAGCCACTCTTTGTTATTTTTGATGAATATGTAGCATTTATGGAAATGTTAGACCATAGAGAGAAGCAAGAAGTATTGGAGGATATGAAGCAATTAACTATGCTGGGTCGTCAGGCGGGTGTATTTCTTATTTTGGCAAACCAACGTCCTGACGCAAAATATTTGGCAGATGGAATAAGAGACCAGTTTAATTTTCGTGTAGCATTAGGTAGAAACAGCGAAACAGGATATGGAATGATGTTTGGAGATGTTGATAATACATTTGTAAATAAGCGTATAAAAGGGCGTGGCTATGCCGATTATGGTGCTTCTATCATTACAGAATTCTATACACCATTAGTGCCTAGAGGATATGACTTTTTAAAGGAGATAGGAAAAGCAACGCCGAAAATGGAGGTTGCGCCAGCGACGACAGTCGCAAGCGACAGCGAAAAGCAACCGGAATTGTAGGCGTGGAGGAAGGAGCGTAGCGGATGACGACATCAAACCCCCCTACTCTAACAGGGGGGTACAAAATACAAAAAATGAAGAAAACCCTTTAGTATCAATGATTGACTATTTAAGGGTATCGTTTAAAACGCATAATGTCGATTTGATATTAGAAAAAGTGCTTCATCTAAAAAAAGAATATATGGAGCATAAAGAAAGTGGTTTTTATGGATATGTAGGCACATATCAACTGGATAATATTAAAGTATTATATTCTCATGGTTCAGATGTGCGTGGAACACTTATTGAATTAAGTGGTCAAGGTTGCCGTCAATTTGAAACTTTTTTAAAAGCTAGGAAAGTAACGTGGTTCGATTTTTTTAGAGATTGTAAGAAAAATGGTGGGAAATTTCCTCGATTAGATATTTCGATTGACGATAAAAAAACATATTTTGAAATACCTATGCTTTTTGACAAGATAAGAAATGGCGAAGCGATTTCCCGATTTAAAAAAACTGATTATAATGGCTCGTTATCAATGGAAGATGGTGAACAGGGCGGTACGACACTTTATTTTGGTTCAAAAAAACATTCTGAAGTCTATTTCTGTTTTTATCAGAAAAACTATGAGCAATCGGAAAAGTATGGAATCCCTTTAGAAGAACTTGGAGACTGGAATAGATATGAATTAAGATTTAAAGATGATAGGGCGAATGCTGTTGTATCAGAACTTATAAAAAGTGAAAGCATGTTACCAGTTGCTAAGGGAATCATTAAGAATTATTTACGTTTTGTGGATAAGGATAATGATTTAAATAGAGGGCGTTGGAAAACTTCTCATTTTTGGGAAGTTTTTTTAGGTGATGTTGAAAGGTTAAAAATTTTTACGAAACCGCAAGAAGATTTTTATCAAAAGTCTCGAAATTGGTATATGAATCAAGCGGCTAGAACAAGAAAAATGATAAAACTGGTGGAAGATACAAAAGGAATTTCTGATTTAGAAGATTTTGAGGAAGAATTAGAACTAAACGAAAAGCAAGAGCATATGATGTTGGTTTATCTTGCACAGCCGGAAGAAATGATTGTTTAATGTTTTTCCCCTTTTGAGGTAGTGATATTGGGACGCCGTGTGGGGGCGGAACCCCACGAACTTAACGTCATTTGTTATGGAAAAGGGCTGATATTAACGAACGACAGGGCAAGCGGTTTTGTCGGTACAATAGTAAGAGACAAGTCAAGTTTATTTAAATCCCTTTTGAGTATAGTTGACTTGGTGACCATCAAGCACCGACAAAAAATCGGAAAGCAAGGGGGAAAGGGTGGAGATTTTTTAGGCGGTTTTCCTAAAAAATACTACCCGAACCTTGCTTGGAGATTAGTTACTATGTTAGGTGGTGAAAATGTGGACCACGCAATTCAGAATTTGAAATCCTATATGAGTGCAACGCTTGATTTGCATAGAGACCTTGGCCAGCCAGAAGATGTTTATAGAGATGAAATAAAGGCGTATGTATGTGCTATAAATGCTTTGGAACTTTATTATTATGAAGAAAAAAGAACAAAACTAGAATTTGTTTTGAGTTAATGGAAGGAAGGTGAAAAAAATAATTCCACTTATTTTGAATCAAGCTGTATTGATAGGAGCCTTGGAAAGGGAAAAATTGATTAATCATAAATCTGTCATTTTAGAAAAGTTGAGAGAAGAGATGCAGGGTATTGATAATTCCCTCTATATTGAAATGGACGTGTATTTTTATCATAAGAATGAACAAGAAGAAGATAAAACATATCATTGTATATTTGCGAATGTTTCTCATAGACAGAACAAAGTAACGGGAAAACCAAAAAATGCAATTATAGCAGTGGAGTTTCTTGTATTGGAGGTTCATGAATAATGAAAATGAAGTCGATACCCGAATCTTTTAAGGAATTAGGCTTTACTGTAGGTATTCCTAAAAATAGGGAAGGAGAAAAACATTCTTTTTATCAAGCTTATGTAAAAGATTTATCTAAAAATACATCTTTGATTGTTGAAGGATATAGAAGGCAAGGATATTCAACCTATCGTTTTTCTTTTTATAAAGCTACCTATATAGATAATGGTAAGAAAATAAATGAAAAAGTGTATTTGGAAAATGCTTCACCACTGGAGGTATTACAGAGGGTAACATCTTTTGTAGATTATATTGAGAGGAGTTCATAATGAGTATAAAAGATAAATTAAAAAAGAATAAAGTTGTTGATAAAATTGAACAAATTGAACGACCAAAAAAAGAGAAAAGTCCTGTGCGCAAAGATACATCAAAGCGAACAGCTTTTTTTATTTGGTCATTAATTTTAGGAATGTTATTTTTAGCGACAATTTCAGTGTTATTGTCTTTAAACACTCGTTCCACTTTGAATGAAACAAATAAATTGGTCCAGGCGAATGAGGATAAGGAAGTGATAGAAGAAATTCCTGTTGAATCTGCAAATGAATTTCTATCCAATTTTATCAAGGAATATATTAATGTTTCTAATGAAAGTGAAGCTTTGCAAGAAAGAGCAAATCGTTTAAAGGAATATATGGTTTTTAATGACACGTTTAATGATGAAAAAAATTCTTTGTACAACTTAGACAATGTGAATGGTACTAGACAGTTAGAATCTTTGAACCTTTTTCATATTGAAGATGAAGGGGAAAGAAGTCTTTTTCAATATAAGGTTACATTTAAAAATGAATTGCAAAGGGAAGTAGAAAAAGAGGTTGTTAAGGGTGAGGGTAAAAATAAAAAAAAGGAAATTGAAATCGAAATTGAAACAGAGGAAGAAAAAAACACCTTGTTGTTAAATATTCCTATTGTTTATGAAAAAGGTTTGTTTAGCGTTCAATCCGTTCCATATTTTACGGAAGTTCCCTCTTTAGCTGGGAACATAGAATATGAAAAGAAAGAGGTTGACTTAGAAGAATATACCGGGAATGAAAAAGAAAATATCAATGAATTTCTAAATACTTTTTTTGAAAAGTATGCTACAGAACCAGTTGACGAAATGGCGTATCTGATGGATGACCCACAAACGTTAAATGGTTCTTTTTTATTTGAAGAAATAAGAAATTTAAAAATCTATGTAGATGGCAAACATTACAAGGCAACGATGGAGGTGGTGTTTAGAGACGAATTGACAAATATACAACAAGTTAATCCAGTAGAAATGACGATTTCTAAAACTGGAAGAAATTATTATGTGAAAAATTTTATTTATAATTAGGAGGAATGAAAAATGGACTTTTTTAATCACTTGGTTTTGGCTGCTGATTTGCCTACTTTAGGAGGAATTGAGAATTGGGCGTTGGAAATTGTTCAGCAAGCGATAGTCATTATTATTATTTTCCTAGTCACAAAACATCTAGCCAAATTTAAATTTGGTGCGATTATTGTGTGCTGTATCGTTGGAGGAATTGTTTATTTTGTAGTTCGGAATTGGGACACAGTTGCCGGTTGGATTGAAGCCTTCATGAATAAGCTGTAAGAGAGTGATAATATGGCAGAGAAAAAAGAAAGTAGAGTGGTATATAACTATAGAAGGGCTTTAAGGGAACCAAAGAAAATTAGGCAGATAACAGATAATTATTATCTGCCTTTTACAATTGAATTGATTCCTGCATTAAATTTTGTGGTCTTTCTAATTATCACATTTTTAGCAGGTTGGATAATAAGGAAATTTTATCCGTATGCATTTTCGAATACGTGGTTTATATTTTTAATTTGTGTTCCGTTATTTTTTACGTGGCTTGTAACGAAAATTAAGCCGGAAGGCAAAAATATTTATATGTTCATTTATGATTATGTCAAATATTTATTCGGGATAAAAATTCCTAAAAAAAAGTTTTGTAATGGGAAAGAAGTAGAGTGGATGAATGAGAAAAAAATAACATTTAAAGAATGTGTATGGGTGGTGGATAAAGAGAATGACCAAACTGAAACCAGCGTTGAAAACAATAAAGAACAATATGCTATTAACGAGAACGGGAGACGTGTTCGCATATTATCGAATAAAAAGTGAATCGATTCCTATTCAAAATCAAAAAGTGGTAGCCAATTATAAAAGAAATTGGAAAATGTTTTTTGAGGATATCACAGCTTATGAAGATTTTCATTTGAGAATGTATCCTCAAGAGTTCCGTTTGAAAGAACGCTTTGAAGATTTAAGTTTGGGTTTGTCAAAAGATAGTGAAGATGTTGGACGATATTATTTAGGTGAAACAGAAAATGTTTTAAGTTCACGCTTGGGAAATATGACAAAAAATGATTTTATTATTGGCATTAAGTTAAAAAATGCATTTGTAAATGTGGATGGACGACTAAAAGATAATGTTTATTCCATTTTTTCGAATGTAACAGATATGTTTGTAAACTATTTAGGTTGGGAACAAAATGTTCCCACTTCTTTTTTTAATCAATTTGAGGAATTGGAAGATACAATTTATAAAATGGTTGCTGGTGTCAATGGGTCAAGATTAAAAGAAAATGAATTAATTTATGTTAATCGTTATGATTATATTGCTGGTTTGAAGCATGATGTAAGTGAAGAGGAGGAACATGGAAATATTAAGGCGATAACAAATTCGATTATTGACCCTACGGAATCATCTACTTTGAAAATAAGTAGTGAGCAAGATGAAGGTTATTTAACTTTTGTCGTGATTGATGAATTTCCGGATAATATGGCAGAGAGCGATATTTTTTATGAAGCCCAATCTTTACCTTTTGAGGTATGTGTAGATTTTAAAATTCATTCAGAAGGTAAAGGAAAATCAAAAATGAAGGTGAATTTAAAGGGGAGAGAGTTAAAAGAATCAGCGAATGAACAAGCAAAAACAGGTGACTTCGTAGATGATTCTGTTGTAGATAGTCATTATTTAATGAGAAATTTACAGCAAGAATTAAAAAATCATGATGTATCTGTAATGAATTGGCTTGCTACAATTGCTGTAACAGGCAAGACGAAAAAAGAAAGTTTATTACGTGCTAAACAGGTTGTACGTTATTTCAAACAATTAAATATTATTTGCCGTATTCCAACGGCTGACCAATTAAGCTTATTCTATAGAACGTTGCCTGGGGAAAAGTTAGAAGCAACGGATAGAAATTGGTTACAATCGACTACTCAAGATGGTTTAGGAGAAAGTTTGTTTGGCGTAAATTCTGAAATTGGAAATAAGATTGGTTTTTTTATAGGCTGGGTTGATAGATTTCATAAACATAAGGATTTGGAAAGTGCCAAATTATCAAGTCGTGACCCTGTGTTTTTTCATCCGATGCTGGCAAACCAAAATATTAGAGGTAGTAAATATAGAAGTCCGCATGTTCTGATTACAGGTGATACAGGCAGTGGGAAATCATATCTTGCAAAGTTGTTATTTATTTATGTAACACTCTTAAATATAAAATCCTTATATATTGACCCTAAAAAAGAAATAAGGAAATGGATAAATAAAGTTATAAATGATGGCATCATTAGACGTGATTATCCTTTATTTGTTGAGCACTTGGAAAAGTTTAAATTTGTAACTTTGGATTTTGAAGATAAGGATAATTGGGGAGCATTAGACCCGGTAGCTTTTTTACCATCTTCTCAAGCGAAAGAATTGATTCAAGATATTTTTTCGGAAGTTTATGATTTCAAAGGGAAAGATGAAATTCATACAGCCTTTTTGAGGGCAATATCGGAAGTCCTTGAAAGAAAAGAAAAAGGTGAACAAGTGGGCTCCATGCATATCATTGAGATTATGCAAGATAGCAATGAGCCATCTGTAAAAAAAGCAGGAGATTTTTTATATGAAGTGGTTGCTGATTCTATATTAAAGCTATGTGTTCATGATGGTTCTAATTCTGCGTTATCCTTAACCGATAGAATTAGCATTATTGAAATTGAAAACATTGATTTGCCAGAAGCTACTGCAAGTGTAGAAACCTATACAAATAGCCAGCGCAAATCAAATTCGATTATGCTGGCTTTAGGGAAATATTGTGAACTGTTTGGCCGGGATAAAGATGAGCAAACCGTAGAATTTATTGATGAAGCATGGGTTATCATTGCGTCACAACAGGGGAAAAAGGTCGAAAAACAGATGAAGCGTGTTGGGCGTAGCTATAATAATGCTTTATATTTTATCTCACAATCTACCAAAGACGCTTTACGAGAAAAGGAGAATGAAACAGGGAACTTTGGTGTAGCTTTTGCTTTTGATGAAGAAAACGAACGTCCCGATATTTTAAAATGGATGAACATGGAATCAAGTGAAGAAAATATAGAAATGCTAGATAACATGTTACAAGGGCAATGTTTGATGAAAGATATGTTCGGCAGAACCTCAAAAATTACGATTGAATGTCTCTTTGAAGAATGGGAAGGAGCATTGGAAACAATCAATAAATCGGCGGTTGCCTATGCAGAGGAAAAATATTTATAGATGGAATGGCTATCCATAATTGGTAGCCATTTTTAATATAAAAAAGGAGATGATTTAATGAATGAGAATGTTTTAGGTATGATGTATATTTCTGAATTAGAAAATTATGTGGAGTTGGAAGAAAAACTATTGGAATTAGATATGTCTGAAAAGTTAGAGGAAATAATTAGAGAGGCTATTGATTATTCGAACGATAATTTGAGGGAAGATGGAAATGTAAATTTTACAATTACAAAACGTCATTCGCAAAAAGATATAAGTTACAATTTTGTTTTTGAATTATTTTTGGTGGAAGAACAGCGTGACAGATACCTTTATTATGAAACTTGTATTGAGCTCTAAGTAGTAATTTTTTCAAGGGTGGCTATCGAAAGGTAGTCACTTTTTTATTTGAAAGGCTGGTGAGGAAATGCAAAATGAAATTTTTTTAAAGTCGTTTGTAAAAGGGTTACAAATTAATTTTGAGAGATTGAAAGGCTTGGAGGAAGGAAGGAAACAAGGAAAAACAGATGCGGAATTTTTAGCTTATTGTCGTGGTGGCGTAAGTGCCTGTGAAAGGATACTAGATTTTATAAAGGATTTGAATGCCAATGAAGAATAAAAAATGGTTGTTAATTCTACTTACTGCATTATTTTTATGTTTCGTGACATCATCAGTTGTTCTTGCGGAAGATGATGAAGACGTTGATACAAGTGGGAATCTCTCTGATTTGATTGATGATGATTTTCCAGTTGGAGATTTTATTCTCAAACTTTTCGGGAAAATATTTGACAAAGAATATAAACCTTTTAAGTATATGGATAAGGCAAAGGAAAAGGAAGAGGGTGGTGTTCAATTAGAAATAAAAAAATATCCACTCGAAC
This sequence comes from Virgibacillus pantothenticus, assembly GCF_018075365.1. Lineage (GTDB taxonomy): Bacteria > Bacillota > Bacilli > Bacillales > Amphibacillaceae > Virgibacillus > Virgibacillus pantothenticus. The sequence continues at coordinate 3,871,843 of NZ_CP073011.1, read as the reverse complement.
GTTATATGGTGAATAATGAAGATACAAGTGGAATATTTGGTTTTAATTTGTATTCAATCAATAACTTTTTTATGGGTATTATTCAAAATGTGGTTAAAGTTACAGATAGTTCTTTACAATTATTTACGTTAAATAAATTGGATGATTTTGCGGATGATATTGAAAGTGTTTCGGGTAGTATATATGAAGTTTTAAAGGAGCATTTTGCAGAAATATTGTTTGCATTTTTATGTGGATATCTTGTTTTTATATTTTTTACCAAAGGAAATGCCAGAGAATCTTTTAGAAAATTTATGTTGTTTGTGGTTGTTTTAATTGTTGCCGGTTATTGGGTATCGAATGCCAGTTATTTATTAAAAAGTATGAATGCACTTTCGGGAGAGATACAATCTACTTTAGTAAGTGCAGGTGATGGTATTTTAGGGATTTTTGATGATAAGAGAGAGGGTGTTTATGCAGGGATTAATGATATTGATGAAAATGAGAAGATAGAAGGTACAATTGCGGTCGTTCGTAATATTTATTTTGATTTAGCATTAAAACGACCATACCTTTTAATTAACTATGGTAAAACAGATGAAAAAGAAATTAATGCTGATGATAAGATTAAAGATTTAGGTTTTGGATTTCAAGCTTTTCCACGTTCGGAAAGAATGCTGGCTTTTAAATTAAACTCGGAAGGTTCAGCGTATAGAATCGGTCATGCCCATCTTGAAGTAAATAAAAACGGAAATACGAATGTAGCTTCGGGTTCAGCTTTTAAACAATCGGGTATAGTATTTTTGACTTTTTTCATTGTGATTGGTTTGTCTATTCCCTTTTTATTATTAGGTTTAATCAATTTTGCATTACAATTGTTAGCGATATTCATAGCTTTAGCTTTACCTTTTGCGTTTGTTTTAAGTTTTATTCCTCATTTTGCAATGACAGGTTTTAAGGCATTAGGTAATATAGTGACCATTTTTTTAACGAAAGGTTTGTTAGGTTTACTTTTATTTGTTGTTTATCTGTTAACATATTCCATGTATCTATTTGTAAAACCAGTCGATACAGGAATGTATTTGTTACATGTGGTGCTTTTGATTGTGATATTTTTCTTAATCATAATTAAGAGAAATAAAATTATTAGTTTTGTTACGGCAGGACGTGTTCAAACAGTTGATGGAAACATTATGCCAAATATGAACCAGTATTATAGTAATCAATTTTCTAATGCGAAAAAGAGATTACAAGAAAGACGTTCTCAAAAGAGGGAATCTCCAATGAATTATGGAGATGAAAAAAGTGATTCTAAACAGAGTGCAAAAACGAATCGAACGAGTATGAGGGAGGAAAGAAAAGGTACTGAAAATGGCAAGGGTGTGGATACTAAACGTTCTCCACAGAGAAAGAAAAAGGATGATGGGGATAAAGCAGTACCTGTACCATTGGAAACAGATGACCCATCAAAAGAACGAACTTCACAGTCAGAAAATACAAATGAAAAAGATATTGGTGGTGTGAATGAAGAAAGTCGTGGTCATGCTGAATCTTATCATGACAAAGAACATTCTGTAGAACGAACTTCACAGCCGGAAAATACAAATGAAAAAGATATTAGTGGTGTGAATGAAGAAAATCGTGGTCATGCTGAATCTCATCATGATAAAGAGCGTGCTGTAGAACGAACTAAACAACCAGAAAGCATAAATGAAAGAGATGTAGACAGTGTGAAGAAAGAAAATCGTAGTCATACAGAGGTTCATCATGATACAGGTTTGAATGCGCAACGAAATAGAGAAGTATCATCTGTAGAAGAAAGGAAAAGAGAAAGAGATGAGAATTGAGGATTGCTATAATAGGCAATTCTCTTTTTGTTTTTTGTGGAGGTGTTTTTTTAATTGAATACAGATAAAATACCTGGGGTAAAAATGGCTAAGATGAAAATAAAAATCTTTTTAATTGTTTTGTTGTTTTTCTTCTTTTTTATCATTGGTATAGTGGTTCTTTTTGTTGTTAATTCAATAAATATGAGTGATGATGGAATGCCTCATTTAAGAGAAGAAGAAAATGAAGAATATACGGATATTTATACTGGTAATGGTATTGCGCCCGAAGTGTTGAGGTATAAAGCTTATTTTGAAAAATATGCCAAAAAATATTTCATATCACAACATGTAGATGTATTGATGGCTATGACTATGCAAGAAAGTGGAGGTAGGGTTTTAGATGTAATGCAATCATCCGAAAGTCTCGGTCTCCCTCCCAATTCAATTACAGACCCAGAAATTTCTATTGATATTGGAACAAGATATTTTTCACAAGTCATGAAGGAAGCAGATGGAGAAGTGAAGCTTTCCCTGCAAGCGTATAATTTTGGTTCGGGATTTATACCCTATGCGAACGAAAGAGGGGGTTATTCTAAGAAGGTCGCCATTGATTTTAGTAATATGATGGCTAAAAAAAATGGGTGGTCTCGCTATGGTGATGTAAACTATGTAGACAATGTTATGCGTTATCTTGAAGAAGATAATTCCCCTATAAATGTTCGTGGTGATTGGGCATTACCGTTAAAAGAAATTATAATTACAAGTGGTTTTGGACCGAGAACGCATCCGATTACAGGTGAGTTAGAGAGTTTTCATGGTGGGGTGGATTTTGGCTGTACGCCTAGTGATAACATTATGGCGGTTAAGGATGGAAAGGTTGTAGAAGCCATTCATGGAAATACTGGCTATGGAAATTATGTTACTTTGCAACATGCAAATAATGAATTTAGTCGGTATGGTCATATGTCCTCATTAAAAGTTTCTCTTGGTGATAAGGTTAGTCAAGGTCAAGCTGTTGGTAAGTGTGGAACGACAGGGGATAGTACAGGAAATCATTTACATTTGGAACATTTAACTAAATTAGGTCAAGCACATCAAGATAAAATTGACCCTCGAAAAACATTAGGGTTAGATTAATTGAATGCTATTCGGATTTAGAGGTGATAGAATGAAAAAGTATTTACCATTAATTATTGTTGGTGTTTTAATCATTGTTTTCTTATTCGTGAAGAATGAAAATTATAGAAATGAGTTAAAGCAAGCAAAGAATGAAATAAGTCAATTAGAGAGTTTGGAAGAAGTCATTCATTTAGAAGCTGGTGAGATAGCAGAAAAATTTATTATGGGCTATTTTAATTATCAAGGCAAACCAGTAAGGGAAGATGTAGAAATGTACGTATCAGAGAAAAAATTAAAAGAATTAAACTTTGATGGGAATGAAGAATATGACGATAAATTAGCTGAAGTGAAATCTACTGTGAATAATCTAGATGTTTATTTAGGAAAATCAAAAGAGGGTAGGCAAAAAGTTTTAGGTGTCTTTATAAACGAAATTGAAATGGATGGTGCGGTAAGTTCGGTGGATTCATTCATTGAACTAGATATGGAAAATAAAGATGATGTTTGGCGTATTGTTGACTTTAATTTTTTTCAGTATTGATTATATGTTATCATAGGTTAAATGAAAATTATTCTAATTGGAGGTGATTTTCTTGCATAAACACGTTTTAAAAATAATGGTACTGATGATTTTTTCTATCAGTCTAGTAGCATGTGGAAATTCAGAAGCTAAAACAAATAATAATTTAACCTATGAAAATATAGTAAATTTAGCTATTGAGAAAGTGGAGTCAGAAATCGCTGAACGAAATAATATAGAATATGATAGTTCTAGTATAGATTACGGAAATGATTTGAGAAGTAGTTCAGATATTACAATGTGGGAAAATGGAAAATATATAAAAGTTGTTGTTTATGATAAAGAAGAAGATGATGAAAAAGAAATAACTCATTATAGATTAAAAGATGATGAATTAGTGAATATAAACGGTCATCCAGACATTGACTTTGATTCTATAGAGGAACAAGAGCCCGATTATATAGAAGAAAAAGGAAAAATAATTAAGCAGTAATTAATTAGATAAAATTAATAGGAGGTAATAATATGAGCAAAGAAGTGACTAATGAGCAGATTTTACAAGCTATTACTGAATTATCAAAAGAAGTAATAGATGTAAAACAAGAGGTAAAGAAAAATGCTGATAAAATTGACAAGTTAGATGCTAAGGTAACCGTATTATCAGAGGGATTACTAGACACTCAAGCAGAAGTAAAAATTCTTAAAAATGCAAAATGATTAATTGCAATGAAAAGCAATGTTATAAATTAAATATTTGATTTATTAAAAGAGCAGATAAATTATCTGTTCTTTTTTTTATTGAAAAAATAAGGAGGAATTGTTTTGCTAATGAATAAAACCATTTCAAAAAAAGAATTACAAGATATGGGTTTTTTGCCTTACCAAGCTGTTGATATTATTAGACAAGCAAAATATTACATGGTGAGACAAGGATATCCCTATTATAATAACAAAAGATTAGGACGGGTGCCTTGTCATGCTGTTGAAAATATCATAGGTGTGGACGTATCTCTGGAGGAAGGGGATACGAATGGCAAAGACTAAATATAAAGGAGTTTATACGGATAATAAAGGAAATTTCTTTTATAATATTGAACTTGGTGTAGATAAGATTACGGGAGAAAGGATTCAGAAGAAATCTAGGAAAAACGCTAATGGTGAAAAATTTAAATCTGCAAGAGAAGCTAATAAGGAAGCGACTAGAATAAGAAATGAATACCTTAGCCAAAATGGCTATGCCAATTATCGCCTTACTTTTGGTGAGTTTATGGATTTATTTTTTTTACCATACTATCAATCAAGCGTGGAAGAGGATACTTGGGCATCAAGAAAACATGCTTTTGAATTAATTAGAGACAGGTTTTCTGATAAAAGGCTTAGAGATATTGATGTCAGAGATTGTGAATCCTTTAGAACTTGGCTCTTGAATGAAACTGGATATTCTCAAAATTATTCTGCGTTGCTCTATGGAGGATTTAGACAAGCACTTGAGTATGCTGTGAATTTGGAATTTTTAGAGAAAAATATTTCAAAGAAAACAAAAGCAATTCCAAAAGCGAAAAGTGTTGTTGGGTTTTGGACGAAAGAGGAATTTGAAAAGGTTATCTCGATGATTTATACTCATAACTTTTATGAGCACATGTGCTTTGTTGCAATTTGGTTATATTATATGACAGGAGTAAGAGTCAGTGAAGGATTGGCACTCTATTGGAATGATGTTGATTTCGATAAAAAGAAGTTAAGGGTTCATCACACTTTGCAAATGAAATCAAAAAAAGATTTTAAACGAAAGCCATATACTAAAACGGAAGATGGTATTCGCACAATATCGTTAGATGACGATACGTTAGCAATCTTGCAAAACTGGAAACAAGTACAATCAGAGCATGGAATAGATAATTTCATATTAAGCTATACAGGACTACCTGTTCATAGGTCTACAATCCATAGAATTGTACAACGATATGCCAAAATAGCAAAAGTTACTGTAATACAAGCAAAAGGATTGAGGCATTCTCATGTTAGTTATTTAATTAATGAGTTTAATGCTGATGTATTAGTTGTATCACGAAGATTAGGACATAGTTCACCGGAAATAACTTTGAAACATTATGCGCACTTATGGAGTAGAAATGATGAACCACTTGCTGAAAAAATGGCAGGGAATATTAAGTTCAATTTTTCTAAGGAAACTTATATGGATTTCAATGGAAATCAAGACATTAAGATGGAATTGGTTCCCTACCAAAACCCTGCCATAAGGGAAAGTAAACTGTCTGAAAGCAGTGATAGCAAGGGTTCTAGGTAGCCCATCTACAGTTGAGTGGGAGTAAAGAGCTAACTTGATTTGAAGTGGGAATGCCTATTTAACGGCATTTGTCCTAAGCTAAAATGAAGAAAATGTATTAAAAATAATATAGTTCCCTACCAAAAACCCTACCAAGGAAAAATTTTAGTAGGGAATTTTGTTTTTTCATTGAATTTTGGTAGGGATATTTTTGGTAGAAAAGATAAATAGTATGTACGTGTCATTTTTAGTTTTAAATGGCACTATTTTATCTTAAAAAATGGCAACAGATTTAACTAAATAGAACAGTATAAGGATAAAATTGAGATTTCTTGATTTAATTTTCATATAAGTTAGCTATATCATATATTTTCCGTTTCAATTCTGTTCGGATATGTAAAGGCTCTAAACATTCACATTTATCACCAAAACTTAAAAGGATATTGTAATAATATTCGTTTTCTATAAAAGGGAAAGTAACAATGTAGTACTCATCACCGTCTGGTGAAAAATGTTCATACATACAATAATCAAGTACTCTATCCATGATGGATTTATGAATACGAAGTTTGATTTTCACTTGTATGGTTGCCAAAATATCAGTAAAATCCAATAGTGGTTTTTGATAATCTCGTGGCGTAAAGAAAATATTTTCTAATTTTAGATTTGATATGCGAGTTAGTTTGAATAGCCGAAAATCGTTTCGTTTATAACAGTATCCTTGAAAATACCAATGATTACCCTTCAATACAATTTGATGGGCTTCAGCTTCTCGTTCAGTTTTATTACCATGACGGTCAGCATATTTAAACGAAAGTAACTTGTTTTCTTGTAAAGCTATTTTTATGATTTCTAAATATGGTTGTACGTTCCTATAACCTATCCACTGACTTAAATCGATATGTATTTGATCTGTTTTTAATTTGATCTCGTCAACTCTATCCACTGGGATAAAGCTTTTTACTTTCGCAAGGGCGTTTACCAGTTCGTTACTTTGTATCATATTGGATAGACTAGAAAGACCTGTCAAAATAGTAGAAATATCAGTAGTTGAAAAAACATTTCTATCAATTTTATAGTTTTTCATGATTTCAAAGCCACCTCCTACTCCCGATGTTGAGCGAATTGGAATACCTGCCATGTTGATGGCATCTATATCACGGTAGATGGTGCGAATTGAAACTTCAAACATATTTGCTAACTCCTGTGCACCTATCCGTTGTTTATCAAGTAGTATCATAATAATGCTAACAAGCCTGCTAACTTTCATCTGTTAACCGCCTTTCAAAAAAAGTTTCTTCATTCTAGATTGTTGCCATATTGTTGTCAACAATAGATAAGTATAATAATAATCAAACAATCAATTTATTACAATCATATGGAGGAAAATTATGAAAACAATCTATATTTATGTACTGGATACTTTAGCAGACTGGGAACTAGGATATGTTACTGCGGAGTTGAATTCCAGGAGATTTTTCAAAGAAGGTGCGAATCAAGTAGCGATTAAAACAGTCAGTAATTCCAAACAAGCGATCAGTACAATGGGCGGAATGACAATAGTTCCTGACTACTTAATTGATGACATTATTGTAAGTGAAACAAGCATGCTGTTATTACCAGGTGCAGATACATGGAATGATCCAAAGCATGAACCTATTCTCGTAAAAGCAAGCGAGTTGCTCTCTGTAGGTGCTACAGTATGTGCAATCTGTGGAGCCACTGCAGCACTTGCTAATTTTGGGATACTAGATAACCGTCCGCATACTAGCAATGGTCCGGGATTCCTTGAAATGGTTTGTTCTGATTATAAAGGACAAGATTTTTATATAGACCAACCATCTATTGCATCTAATAACCTTATTACTGCTGGTTCCACTGAAGCTTTGCTATGGACGAAACAAATCATTGAGTGCTTAGATGTTTTTAAGTCAAACACATTAGAATCTTGGTATAACTATTTTAATACTGGCGATTCTAAATATTTCTTTGAACTTATGCAAACTCTAACATCTAACAATAAAAATTAAACTATTTTTGTTATTATCAAAATCTTAAAAAGAGATTACTAAATGTGCTAATCTCTTTTTGATATTTTTATGTCCAGTAAATTAATTAATGAGTTTAATACTGAGTATTAGTTGTATCACGCAGATTAGGGCATAGCTCACCATTAAAACATTTTGCGCACTTATGGAGTAGAAATGATGAACCACTTGCAGAAAAAATGAAAGGGAATATTAAACTTAATTTTTCTAAAGAAACTTATATTGATTTCAATGGAAATCAAGACATTAGAATGGAATTGGTTCCCTATCAAAACCCTGCCATAAGGAAAAAGAATCTAGCAGAAAGCAGTGATACCAAGGCTTCTAATTAGTCTATCTACAGTTAATGTTGGAATAAGACTACAACTTAATTTGAAGAGAGAACTCCTATTTAACAGCATTTGTCCTAAGCTGAAATGGACAAAATAAGATAGTTCCCTACCAAAAACCCTACCAAGAATAATTTTTGGTAGGGAATTTTGTTTTAATATTAAATTTTGTAGGGAACATCTCAATTAACTTTTTGATAAGGTACTTTAACACCTTCATCGATAAATAATTGATTCTTAACATCTACATAACTCATCGTATTGCGTACCCAATAATACGATTCATCTATTTTAAAGAGTTGCACACATAACTGATGTTCAAATGAAATCATAAATTGTCTATCCTTTATGATTGCAAACCTTGTGCCAAGTTCATCTGCTAATTCATATTGACCTGTAATATCATCCTTATTAGAGAGTGGTGAAATTTCTATATGTTTTGGCGCTTCTACAGAATATTGTAATCCCATTAAGTAATTCATAATTTCCTGTTCATATTGCGGAAACACTTCTTGATTCGTTGCTAAAACAACAATATCCTTTGTGGATGTATTAATAAAAGCTTGTGCTGAACATCCAAACCATCCTCCTGTATGACCAACCCAGTCATCTTGAATGATAAAACCATAACTATAATACTCGGCTAATTTTGTTGGCGTTATCATGGATAGCACAATCTCTTTGCTATTGTACTGACCTTGCAAAAATGCTTTTAAAAACTTTGCTACCTCCGACACTGTTGCATAAATACCACCGTCACCATATTCATTATTATATTTTTCATTTTTGTTTAAATATGAGTCATTATTTTCCTTTTTATATCGTTGTTCTTCATAATCATATGTATGACCTTGTGCTTTGTATTGTTTTTTAGGCTGTGTTGTTGTATTAGTAAGATTTAATGGTCTTGCAATATATTGTTGTAAATATGTTTCATACGATAAGCCACTTACTTCCTCAATGATTTTTGCAAGTAAAACATAATTCGTATTGCTATAAGACCAATGTTCATTCGGCTTATGTTGTGGTAGCGCAATTTCGGCAAATGTTTCAACACTGATTGTAGAATTTTCTGCAATATACTCAGGTATACCAGATGTGTGTGTAAGTAATTGTGCAACTGTCACATTTGTAAAATGAGGGACGTTAAACCAATTTGTAATTTTATCGTTTAACCGTAACTGTCCTTTTTCGATTAGTTGAAATATCATTACTGCTGTATACATTTTACTTAACGAAGCAAGATTAAATTGTGTATTTTTAGTAATAAGGTATTGCTTTGAGATATCTTGATAGCCATGATAATACTGTTTGATTTGTCCATTTTTCTTATAATATACTGCACCATTAAATGATATAGTTTTAAGTAAACTTTCCATTTATTAACCTCCTAAATAAATTAGATAACTAACATATTAGGTATGAAGAAATTTTATAATTCCTTCATCGCAATCTCCTTTAATTTTTCAACAATGTGTTCTAATGCGTCTAACTCATTTGATGAAAGATTGCTGTAAATTTTATCTGCGATTTGTTTTTCAACATAATCTTGTTTCGAAAAATACTTCAATCCATTTTCATCTAACGTTATAAATACTTCACGTCGGTTTTCTAGATTAATTTCCCGTTTAATATATTTTTTCTTTTCTAACTTTGCTATTAATTGGCTTACTGCACTAGAACTAATATCCATTTCAATCGCAATTTCACCGACTGTAATCCGTTTTGCTAAGTATACAATATCTAATACAACTGCTTGTTGTGTTGTAATGCCGTTATTTAAATAATGCTTATAATGTTTATATATCAAGCGGTTTATTGTATATTCTGCTTCATTAATACGCTTAACCTGTTCATACAAACTCAAAAAATCACCTACTAATATGTTAGATGTCTAATATATTATCAAGTGACTTGTCAAACGTCAATCTTATATAATTCAATTTATTTTGCAAGGTTGACCTTAACATGGTGTCATGGTTTATGATAGTGCTACAGCAAAAGGTTAAGGGGGAGCGAAAATGAAAATCGGAGAATTGTCAAAGGAAACGGGAGTAAGTATTCGTTCGTTACGATATTACGAACAGAAGAATCTGATTAGAAAATGGATATCGGGAATTTGAGAAATCTGATATTGAAAAAGTAAAAGCTGTTCAATTATTTTTAAAAATAGGAATGAATACAGATGAGATTTATCATGTATTATCTTGTGATGATTTCCATCTCACTGAGAATAATGGGTGTGCTCATATTGCTGTAGAGCTTTACTCTGAGCGGTTAACAAATGTCCGTCAGCAGATAAATTACTTGCAAAAGATTGAACACCAGCTAGAAAATCTTGTGGACTATTGGGAAACGGAGAAAGAGAGAGAAAAATTAGAAAGTAAAATTAAATGAATTATCGACTTCTTATCTTAGTACTTGGGACATTCATCGTAGGGACAGATAATTTTGTTATTGCAGGTTTATTACCTCATATTGCTGATGATATGAGTGTTACAATAGCCGCAGCTGGCAATTGGTTATGCATTTGCCATAGCTTATGCTGTAGGGGCACCTCTTTATAATGGTTTCGAAAACCCCTGGCTATGCCAGGGGTTCCGTAAAGCTTTCAGCGTGGGTTAAATAAAAATGCCACCCTTGTAAGATAAGGTTGGTTTCCCGACCACCAAATTTCACCGTAGAAGGGGGCATGTCCCATGAAGGACAAGAATAGTTTAGCACATACAACATGGAATTGTAAGTATCACATCGTTTTTGCACCAAAGTATAGAAGACAGATTATTTACGGAAAGTATAAAAGAGTATTGGGCAGATTATTCGAGATCTATGTGAACGAAAAGGTGTAGTTATTCATGAAGCCAATGCTTGTTCCGATCACATCCATATGTTAGTTAGTATACCACCTAAATTAAGTGTATCCCAATTTATGGGGTATTTAAAAGGAAAAAGTAGCCTCATGATTTTCGACCGCCACTCCAACCTAAAATATAGATATGGAAATCGGAAATTTTGGTGTAGAGGATTCTATGTTGATACAGTGGGAAGAAATAAAAAACAAATTCAAGAATATATCAGGAATCAGCTCAAGGAAGATTATATGAGTGACCAATTAACATTATTTGAAGAGTTCGATCCATTTACAGGACAAAAAAATAAGAAGAAATAAGAGATTTTTTTAGAATTAGCGAGTGAATGTGGTGCAAGAGGGAAACTCGATCGGTGAGCCTTTAAGGCCGAGGCCGGTAATAAAGGCTTTCAGCCGCAGAGCAAACCACCAGTTCACACTGGTGGTTTTGATTTAGATAAAATGAAGATAATTTCGTTAAAATTTTTAAAATAGTTAATATATTATATGTTAATTTGTGAAATATTGTACTTAAACTAACTGAGCAGGATAGCTGAAGATGGATAGTACTCCAAGTCACTCCTAAGAGCCTGTTTATATAAAAAACAGGCTCAATTAATAATAGCTTATTAAAACAGATTCCCCAGTTTACGTTTACATGTTTTTGGATATTAGTTAAATTTCTTTCAACTCTGCATTAATCGCGCTTTTTGGAGTTGTAAATAGCATGCATAGCGAATCATACGTTTGGTAACATCTTGTTCTAGACTAAACAGTATAGGGGGGCCTGGTCGCCAATTGACTTCGAAAATCCAAATTTTTCGGTTAGCATCTATTCCAATATCAATCCCCAATTCATCAAGTGGTTCATTATACAAACCGTCAAAATGAGTAGAAAAATGAACGGCAAAATGCTCCAAGGTTCTTTTGACATCATAAAATTTTTCTTCAAATTCATGTTTTAAAAAACTTTCGAATATGGCTGAATAGCCGCCACCGCTCAAGTTCGCAACAACCCCTTCCCCAGCAATTCTTGGATAAATAGTTGTCAATGTCCACTGTCCTTCACCATCTTTTTGAGTGTGCAACCTAAAATCGTAGGATAACCCGTTATTCGTTTTACTTTGTATAAAGGGCTGAGATAGGAAGGCATCATTCTTTATAATATTTTCTATGAACTGCTTGAGTTCTATTTTGGTTAGAACTTGTTTTAACTGATTTTGATAAATAGTGTACTGATCATCTTCTTGTTGGATATAAACAATACCTATTCCTTTTGCACCTGATGCAGGTTTAACAATGATCTCTTGATATTCATTTAAAAGATCGTTTACAACATCGAATTTAGTAATATCTACTGAGGGGATCAAATAGTTTGAAAAGGTTCCATCTTTTTTAATTCGATTGTAGACACTCATTTTGTCGCCAATGGGATTACTCGTAAAAGGAATATCTTGACGCAATGCTTCAACAATTACTTCCTGCTTCTCGGTTATTGGTGGACTTGAATTGTAAATGACGTCTGGAAAAGGGACAGTTTTTTCTATCCATTCTCCCATTACGTAAACCCATCCAAGGATTGTTTTTTCTTTGAGATTAACTCTCCCAGGGGAAAAGAAGAAAAATTCAACCCCCTCCATCTTTGCAGCTGCTGCATAAGCATAAGACTTAAAGACAGTTTTTGGATCATTACGGTGAGAAAGCATTCCGATTGTTGTCATGTTTTTCCTCCTCTAAATGAAAATGCAGTTCTTTTGCTGCGGTTTGAGCGTTTATTTTTGCTTGTTCTGACGTATCACCTTTTGCTATTACATAGGCATATCGTTTTCCCATAGAAACAGGCGGGGCAATCATCGTACCTTTTCTTGGTTTCACATAAACTTGCTCCACCCCTTGGCACCTTGCAGCTCTATTACGCCCTGTTACCTTTAATAATTTCCCTGACTTGTTGACGGTTACATAGTGAGTGTAAATATTTGTTTTCCATTGACTAGTCAATTCAGGTGTTTGTCCTAAATAAAGCCGTATCGTTTGCTCAACTAGGTTGATTCCATAGGCTTTTTCAATCATAGCATTCATGGCTCCTCCGGAAATCCGTGGATTGATTTCTATGAGTTTCCATTTCCCATAAACAAACCTTAATTCTAAATGACATGCACCCTTTGTAAAATTAAACGCTCGAATAATGGAAGTGACATTTTCATATAATCCTTCATAAAAGTCTTCTTCGAGATCTGTTTGAATAGAATATCCTGTGACAACAAAAGGATTAATCTCAGAGAATGATTGTTTTATGACTGCGACAATATGGACAGTTCCAAAGTTGATTAATGCCTCCACTAAATATTGTGGACCATCCAAATATTTCTCAACTAATATAGGTTGACCGTGACGTTTATTAGATAAATGTTGAATTGCCTGTTTTAACGCTTTTTGGCCATCAGCTAGAATGACGTCTTTTGAACCAGTAGAATTTGGAGGTTTAACAATCCATTTTCCTACCTTATGGCGATTTAAAAACTTAGGTAGTGAATCTAATGGGTGAAAAACTTCAAATTGTGGTGAAGTGATTCCTTTAAGCACATGATGTGTTTCGATTTTGTTTTCCATTTTTCGCATAGCTTCTATTGAAAATGAAGAAATGCCCCACTCATCCGATAATTCACATGCTAGACACACATAAGATTCAAGAAAACTTAGAATACCGGCAATTTCTTTCCCTTGATTCTCCAGTTCAAGAATACATTGAATCAAATGTTCTTTAGTGAATACACTAAACATCATTTCGTGAACATCAGGAAACTCCGTTCTTTGCAGCAAGAATTTACTTCGATTTGTTAGGAGTACAGTTAAATAACCCATGCGTTCAGCAGCCTTAATGGCCTCTCGGCTTGAACCTGATTTATTTGCTCCTATAAAAACTATTGTTTTCACACTGCGCCCCTCCTGTTATTGATTTAAAGAGCACCTAGATCATATATCTATGCATGTTCTTACTTCTATTCAATGCAGAAAAATTCTTAAAGCTTGTATGTTTGTGGATTTTTGTAAAAACAGGCAAAACACCTTATCTTGCCAATGGTTGAACTGGGAACTAAATGGTCGCATGAACTTATTCATCTCTAGATAATCTGCAACCAAACTTAAGAGAAGATAACTTAAAGTATGTCTCGTGTCGGTAGATGTATTGAAGGATAGCGTTTTTAATTCCGGTGATTTTTGTTGTGCCGATACTATAAAAAACGTCTTCTAAAGAAGATAAAATCAGTCAAGGAGGACTACTTTAAAACAAAGGAATATCTAGGTGAATTCGTAGTTAAAGAGATGAAGCCATTAGAAGTAACAGGTGAAATTGCAGAATATGCTGCCTACGAAGAGTATGAAACGATAAGAAATAGTACCGGGAGTTTAAAAAAAGCTGTAACATTAGCGAGTGCGAGACGTGTAATCAATTTTGATGAAGATGGGATGAAAGGGGAGAGATTTATCGTTGTAAGAGAATTAGAAGATACCGACAAAAATCCTAAAGGGAATCTTTTCACATCCAAAATGTATTTATACTGTGATAGAAGATGGTAGATTTGTTAATGGAGAAAAGAGCATAGATTATGAAGTAGGAGAAAGTCTTTTAAGAATAGCCCAAGAAAATGGATGAATTAATAGGTACGGCTTACACTAATATATTATTGACAATATACGAAGAAGGTCTAGAACGTGTGTTTTTAGAAATGTATGCACCAATAAAGTGAAACTTCAATCAGTGGGGTCTTGCAGCCATTTAATGCGGGATAAAATAATTGAAAAAGACATTCGGTTATTGAGCAAACCTGTTCCTTACCAAACTTTAACTTGGCCATTTCATTTTATACCTTATTTCCACCGATTAGCATTTCCATTGTTTTTGGGGTAATAGCATGTTTTTTTAGTGGAAGAAATATATTAAAGGAACGAGCAGCACAGGCATTACGTCCAAAATCGCCAAAGAAAATGAAGAAAACGTTAGTGGAGGGAATTACCAGTGTATGGAAGAAATTGTCATATGGAAATAAGTTGATCCTAAGAAATATTTTTCTAAACTCAAGAAAAGAACTATTTTGAAGAGGACCCTTCTGTAGATACGATTTCTGACCGGGTTGACATAAAAAAAGCGGTGGACAACATGATTCAACAAAATAATCCTGTCTTTATCATGTTTATTATTTGTGCAGTTATACTATCTTTTGGTGCTATGTTTACCATATCCTCCATTAATATATATGAGCGCACACGTGAACTTGCCACATTAAAGGTGTTAGGCTATCAGAAAAATAAGATAAACAGAATTATTTTTGTTGAAAATATCATACTAACGACATTTGCAGTAATTGTTGCGTGGCCAATAAGTGGTTATATGTACAGTCTAGTTGTCGAAGCATTATCCAGTACCAATCAACAGATTCCTGATAGACTGAGATTCAACAACAGGCTTGGCAATCGTACTTACATTTGTATTGACGATCATATCAAATTTATTGCTTAGAAGAAAAGTAAATAGAATCGATATGATTGAATCGTTAAAGAGTGTGGAATAGGATTATTTTAAAAAGCTTATCCCAAGTGATAATGTATCGCTTGGGATAGATACTTTATTCTTAAATCACCTTTTTCCTTGCAGACGAAATATTTTCAAATAAATGGACAACTACGTGAATAAGCTTGTACCGCCAAAAGAAAGGAACCGGAGAATTATGGAACCAGAAACTACTCTAAAACAGGGCGACCCTGTTGATTCCAATGATTGAACAGGTCCTTTATCAATTTCTTCAATTCGCTCTGAGAAAAACCGTGGAAAACCAATTACAGCAGCTTTAAAAGGATTGCGAGGAATTTAAAAAATAAAAGGGATATAGACGTTGATAACGTCACAAAATAACAGATAAAATCAATATAAAATATAAGAAAACTCCCACAAGTACTTGGTTCAACCTTTTTTAATATAAACGTTGACACTAATCAAAAAATGTGATAACTTAAAGCTATAATTAAATAAGTTAACCTTAAAATTTAAGGAATGTAACCTTAATTGGGCATAACCTGAATTGATTTGAAAACGCTATAAGTGCGTTTTTAAACAGTTCGGGTTTTTTTATTGCTCACCGCTATCCATAATGGGAGTCGATTTTCAAAGGAAAAATGAGAGGTTTTAGCAATAGGAGGTCATTTTAATGAGTAAAGACGTTAAAATTGTCACAATTGGTGGGGGTTCAAGCTATACTCCGGAATTAGTCGAGGGCTTTATAAAAAGATATGATAGTTTACCAGTCCGTGAGCTTTGGTTAGTTGATATCCCAGAAGGACAAGAAAAACTGGAAACCGTTGGTGGTTTAGCTAAGCGTATGATTAAAGAAGCTGGCTTGCCAATTGATGTACATCTTACATTAGACCGCCGGGAAGCATTGAAAGATGCAGACTTTGTAACAACTCAGTTACGTGTCGGTTTACTGGAAGCACGGGCAAAAGATGAACGTATTCCTTTAAAATATGGCGTCATTGGTCAGGAGACAAATGGGCCGGGTGGACTTTTCAAAGGTTTGAGGACAATTCCAGTTATTTTAGATATCGTTAAAGATATGGAAGAATTATGTCCTAACGCATGGTTGATTAACTTCACCAACCCTGCAGGAATGGTGACAGAAGCAGTCCTCCGCCATAGTGATTGGAAGAAAATCATTGGTCTATGTAATGTCCCGGTCGGAATGAAGATGGGGATTGCAGATCAATTAGGTGTTGATCCTGAGCGGATTCAAATTGATTTTGCAGGATTGAACCATATGATTTACGGATTAAATGTCTATCTGGATGGGGAAATTTATACCGATCAATATATTGAAAAGATTGCTTCAGGTGACGTGTCAAGTGGAACGATGAGAAATATTGTCGACTTAAAATGGGAACCAGACTTCCTAAAAGCACTTCAAGCGATTCCTTGTCCTTATCACCGTTACTACTACAAGACAAGTGAGATGTTTGAGGAAGAAAGTAAAGCAGCGGCGGAAGAAGGAACTCGAGCTGAAGTAGTTCAAAAACTAGAAAAAGATTTATTTGAGTTATATAAAGATGAAGACTTAACGATCAAGCCTCCACAATTAGAGGAAAGAGGTGGAGCTTACTATAGTGATGCAGCATGTAGCCTAATTGATTCTATCTATAATGATCGCAGAGATATTCAGCCTGTTAATACAATTAATAATGGAGCAATTGCAAGCATTCCAGATGACTCAGCTGTTGAAATCAATTCTGTTATTACAAAAGAAGGCCCAAAACCAATCGCTATTGGTGATTTACCTGTAGCAACAAGAGGTCTTGTACAGCAAATTAAATCATTTGAAAGAGTGGCAGCAGAGGCTGCTGTAACCGGCAATTATCAAACAGCACTTCTAGCAATGACAATCAATCCACTCGTTCCATCTGACATCATAGCGAAAGAAATTCTTGATGAAATGCTTAAAGCTCATCAAGAATATCTACCACAGTTTCAGAATAATTAATGACAGATAAGAAATAGTAATAGAATAGTCAAAAGGAGTTGGGCGAAGAGCCGGTTTTCTTACTTTGCCCGCCTCATACACTGATTGTATATCAGATTTCCTAAAATATGATTCAGGTGTGAGTAATATGAAAATCAAAAAAATATTAAACAATAATGTAGCATTGACTTATAATGAGCAGCATCAAGAAGTTGTCGTTATGGGTTTAGGCTTGGCTTTTCAGAAAAAAGAAGGCGATTCCATCGATCCAGAAAAGGTAGAAAAGACCTTTATACTGGAGCATAAAGGTATATCTAATAAGATTGCTGAACTATTAAAAGAAATACCAGAGATTTATTTGGAACTAGCCCATCAAATTATTGAACTGGCCAAGTCTAGACTATCCTACCAATTAGATGATTATTTATATGTCGCTTTAATTGATCATTTGAGCTTTGCGGTGGAACGACATAAATTGGGATACGATTTGAAAAATGCATTGTTATGGGAAATTAGCAAGTATTACAAGCAAGAATACAAAATAGCGCTAGAAGCACTGGACATTATTAACCAAGAATTAAATATACAATTGCCAGAAGACGAAGCGGCTTCCATCGCATTGCATTTTGTTAATAGTCAGCTTTCTGGTGAGAATATGTCAAAGACTATTCAAGTGACAGAAATGGTCAATGACATCTTAAATATCGTTAAATATTATTTTCAAATAGACTTAGATGAAGACTCAGTCAATTATGAGCGATTTTTGACACATTTGCGCTTTTTTGCCATGCGTTTTATTCGCAAAGAAAAATTGGAAGACACATATGATGAGTTTTTATATGAGCAGATTAAAGTGAAATATGATAAAGCATATCGATGTGCAGAACGCATTGCTTCGTATATTAAAAAGGACTATAATTGGTCCATTTCACATGATGAAATATTGTATTTAACTTTGCATATTCATCGGTTAACCAATCGAATTTAAGTAGGGTTATTTAAAAGCCCTTAATGAATAAACTTAAAAGCATTTCCCGAACGTTTTGGTAAAAGAGGTTTTGTACTTTACAGAGACTAAGAATAGTAACATTCTTGGTTGTGAAAGTACAAACAAACATAGTATGGAATCATGTTTGTAAAAGCATTCGGATTTTTATTTAAAAAAAACAGATTAGAATTGGAGGGTTTAAAATGAAATATGAGAAGCTAGCGAAAGCCATAATTGAAAATGTCGGCGGTAAGGAAAATGTTAACAGTGTTGTGCATTGTATTACCCGCTTACGCTTTAAACTAAAAGATGAAGGAAAAGCGAATACGGAAGTGCTGGAAAACATGGATGGCGTTGTTACGGTTAGACAAAGTGGCGGGCAGTATCAAGTTGTTATAGGAAACCACGTGCCTGACGTTTATAAAGCAGTTGTTGCTGAAGGCGGTTTCGAATCGAATAGACCAGTTGATGACCCGGATGATAAAAGTAATAAAGGTAGCTTATTGGACCGATTTATCGATATGATTTCTGGTATTTTCCAGCCAATCTTAGCTGTATTAGTAGCTTCAGGTATGATCAAAGGATTTAATGCGTTATTTATTGCGATGGGTTGGCTTAATGAAGCAAGCGGAACCTACCAAGTTTTAAATGCAATTGGAGATGCATTGTTCTACTTCCTGCCAATATTCCTAGGATATACAGCAATGAAAAAATTTGGCGGAACACCTTTCTTAGGAATGTTGATAGCGGGTGCACTAGTTTACCCAGCGCTTGATCCGGGTGCTCAAGCGGGAGAGCCTTTATACACATTATTTGCAGGTACCCTATTTGAATCACCCGTTCATATAGAATTCTTTGGTATTCCAATTATTTTAATGACGTATGCGATGTCGGTTATTCCAATTATTTTATCTACATTTTTCGCTGCAAAGCTTGAAAATTTTTTTGCGAGAATAGTACCAGACGTTGTAAAAACATTTGTCGTTCCGATGCTGACCGTGCTTATCATTGTCCCATTAACCTTTATTGTCATTGGTCCAATTGCTACATGGGCAAGTCAGTTGCTCGGAGCAGGAACCATTTGGTTATATGAGCTAAGTCCTGTGATTGCCGGAGCGGTCGTAGGCGCTTTCTGGTTAGTATTCGTTATGTTTGGACTGCACTGGGGACTTGTCCCAATTGCGATCAACAACTTTTCTAGTCAAGGATGGGACCCGATCTTAGCATTAATGTTTGTCCATTCCTTTGCACTAGCTGGTGCTCTTACAGCAATCTGGATGAGAACGAAAAAACAGAAGTTGAAAACACTAACCCCGCCCGCTATCTTATCAGCCATCTTTGGGGTAACAGAGCCTGGTATGTACGGGATTGCTTTACCACTTAAAAAACCATTCATCTTCACACTAATTGCATCAGGAATTGGCGGTGCATTATTAGGACTGTTTGGTACGGTTGGCTATGCGATGGGGGGACTTGGAATATTCCAGTTACCTAGCTTTATCCAACCAAAAGAAGGCATAAATGTTGCATTCATTGGTGCTCTTATCGCAGCTGCCGTTGGAACAGTGTTAGCATTTGTACTAACATACTTCTTTAGTGGTGCAAATAAAGAAACTGAAGAACCAGCTCCACAAGCAGAAGATAACACGAAACAAAATGTAACAAGTAAAGTAATAGAAAGTCCGTTAAATGGGGAAGTGATCAAGTTAGCTGACATTTCCGATTCCGCTTTTGCATCAGGTGCGTTAGGGAAAGGTGTCGCAATCAAACCTTCAGAAGGAAAGTTAATTTCACCTGTAGCTGGTACGGTCTCTGCTTTATTTGATACACAACATGCGATTGGTATTGTAACAGAGCATGGCGCAGAATTATTAGTTCATATTGGAATGGATACGGTTCAATTAGAAGGAAAGTTCTTTAACGCACATGTTGCTCAGGGAGACAAAATAGAAAAAGGACAATTGCTCATTGAGTTTGATATAGAGGCAATTGAAAAAGCTGGCTATGATATTTTTACTCCCGTTGTTATTACAAACTTTGATCAATATACGTCCATTGAAACTGCAGAAGAGGGAAAGATTCAGGTTGGAAAGCCAATTATATTTTTAGATAAATAAAATAAAGCCTTCTATGGAAATGCAAGAAAAGATGCAACACTAAAAGAGTAAACTTGTCAGAAAGACAGAATGGTGCTGGCGAAGGGGGGGGTAATCACATACGTTTCAAAGTAAGTTTGCGGTTTTCCCAGGTGACAATTATGAGGAGCATCTAAATATAGTCACAGGCGGGGGATTAAACCTAACTGGTAAAAAACAGAAGAGCCCGCATCTGTCATGACTACCTATTCTATTCAAGTAGATGGTGAGGGAAATGTGTTATTTGGTGATGAATACGTCGCTTCCGCATATAACGCTGATATCGTAGATCTCTTGCGGAAAGATAATGATTATGATGGTATCATTGACGATGAAAGAACAGAATGCTTTGTAGAGTAAGTTACGAAAGAAAAGTTAGGTTAATACTTGAATGAAAGATGTTATCCAAGCGTTTACTCATAATAACAGTGCTTGGATGGCATTACAAAATGAAGGAGGTCATTACATGACAAAAAATACGAGATTTCCAGAAGGATTTTTATGGGGCGGAGCAACGGCTGCGAACCAGTTAGAAGGTGGTTTTGGTGAAGGTAATAAAGGATTGAATATTGCCGATGTCTTACCAGGTGGAAAAGAAAGGCTTAAAGTATTAAGTGAACCTGGGTTTGACTGGGAGATTGATAAAAATAAATATTACTACCCGAACCATTTAGGTATTGATTTTTATCACCGGTATAAAGAAGATATCGCTCTATTCGCCGAAATGGGATTCAAAACCTATCGCTTATCCATTGCATGGTCTAGAATTTTTCCTAATGGAGATGAACTGGAGCCAAACGAAGAAGGCCTGGCATTCTATGATCGTGTCTTTGATGAATTGGCAAAGTATGATATTGAACCTGTTGTTACTTTATCGCACTATGAAATGCCATTAAACTTAGTGAAAAATTATGGCGGCTGGAGAAATCGTGAGTTGATTACATTTTTCGAAAGATATGTTGAAACGGTATTAAACCGCTATAAAGATAAGGTAAAATATTGGTTGACATTTAACGAAATAAATAGTGGATTTATGATGCCAATCATGGGACTTGGATTTGCGATTCAAAAAGAAGAAGATAGGTACCAACCAACATTTCAAGCCCTGCATCATCAATTTGTCGCAAGTGCACTTGCTGTTAATGCAGCACATCGAATTATCCCGGGATCTCAAGTAGGCTGTATGATTATTTATGCTCCAGTCTATTCCTATGATTCCAATCCTGAAAACGTCATGTATGCACATGAAGAAAGTCGTTTATTTAATAATTTCTGTACAGATGTTCAAGTCCGTGGGAAATATCCTACTTTCATTAATCGCTATTTCAAGGAACATGACATTAATATTGAAATGGAAGATGGCGACTTAGAATTGATTAAAGAAGGTACTGTTGACTTTATTTCTTTAAGTTACTATATGTCTCGTACAGAAAGAAAAGAAAAAACTACAGATGAAATCGGTCAAGGTAACATGGTCGGTGGTGTTAAAAATCCATTTCTTAAAGCAAGTGACTGGGGATGGGAAATTGACCCAACAGGTCTTCGTATTACACTTAATGAACTTTATGATCGGTATGAAGTACCGTTATTTGTAGTGGAAAATGGTTTAGGTGCTTATGACAAAGTAGAAGAGGATGGCAGCATCCAGGACGACTACCGTATCGAATATTTAAGAGAACATATTAATGCGGTCGGAGAGGCTATTGAAGATGGTGTAGAAGTGATGGGCTATACTTCTTGGGGATGTATCGACCTTGTCAGTGCATCAACAGGAGAAATGTCCAAGCGTTATGGCTTTATCTATGTAGACCTAGATGATGAAGGTAATGGTACATTAGAACGTAAAAAGAAAAAATCATTCTGTTGGTATAAAGACGTAATCGCTACGAATGGAGAAAAGCTATAATCTCTCGGGGAACCCTAAACAAATTTAATTTGTTACTTCCAATTGTCAAGTACACTGAATAATTGAAGGTTATTTATTCATCATTGATGTAAGATAAATGTAGTACAGGAGTTGGATAGGTTGAAAAAAATTATTTTTATGGATATCGATGGGACACTCGTCAATGATAATGGAGTGGTCCCTGAATCAGCAAAGTCTGCGGTGCAAAAAGCGAGAGAGAACGGTCATCTTATTTTTATCAGTACAGGACGGTCGAAAGCAGAACTATATGAGGATATACTGGACATAGGATTCGATGGCATTATTGGTGCAGCTGGAGCATATATTGAAGTTGGGCAAGAAGTCATTTTACATGAAACCGTGGACCCTGAAGATGTCCAGCATCTGGTTGATTATTTTAGTCAGCATGGTATTGATTTTTATTTAGAGTCAAATGGTGGGTTATTTGCTAGTAAATACTGCAAAAAACATATACGCTCCATCATTGATAAAGTAATCGAGGAAAATCACGAGGCGAAGGAAGAAGTTGAAAAAGGAATCCTTCCATTCCATGATGCGCTGATTGAAGGTGAAAGTTTGATAAGAGACGACATTAACAAGATCTCCTTTTTAGGATCAGACATACCTATCGAAAAGATAAGTGAAGAGTTTGGAACAAAATTCAATATTATTTCTAGCACCGTACCTATCTTCGGGGAAAATAGTGGAGAATTATCCGTTCCAGGTATCCATAAAGCGACAGCTATTGTAAAGGTGTTAGAACATTTGAATATAAATAGAAAGAACTCATTTGGTTATGGTGATGGGATGAATGATTTGGAAATGATTCAATATGTTCACCGTGGAATTGCTATGGGAAATGCTAAAGAAGCTCTGAAGCTAGCGGCTGATGATATTACTGATACTCCTGATGAAGATGGTATATTTAATAGTTTTGTAAAGTACGGGTTAATATAAAAATTGGAGCCTGTCACTCGCTGAATTTTGTGATATTGTCGAAAGTGAAACCCCATCTGAATGAAGGTGGGGTTTTTCGGTGTTTGTATAATTCTGGATTTTAAACTTCCAAACTACATTGATGGAAGCATTAGTGATATTAAAGATTACATCTATATGTTAGTTAGTATACCACCATAATGAAGCGTATTTCAATTTATGAGCTATTTAAAAGGAAGAAGCAGCCTCATGATTCATATAGATGTGGAAATCGGAAATTTTGGTGTAGAGGATTTTATGTTGATACAGTGGGAAGAAATAAAAAACAAATTCAAGAATATATCAGTAATCAGCTCAAGGAAGATTATAGGAGTGATCAATTAACATTATTTGAAGAGTTCGATCCATTTACAGGACAAAAAATAAGAAGAAATATCAACGAGTAAATGCAGTGCAAGAGGGAAACTCGATCGGTGAGCCTTTAAGGCCGAGGCCGGTAATAAAGGCTTTCAGCCGCAGAGCAAACCACCAGTTCACACTGGTGGTTTTGATTTAGTGTGCCAAGCATGCGCACATTCTTTAGGGTTGAAGTTCTGAGCCAAGAAGGCAGTAGTGATTAGCTTAAGTCAAGGGTGCTTAGGGTGACCAAGAATCTGAAGGAAGTCGCGGCAAACAACATGAATGTTATAATCTAAGTCACAATGGAAATTATGTTGTATGCTTGGGTTGATGCCCGCATTCCCAAACAAATTTTTAATCAATTCCTCTTCCTTGTTTCATCATCACGATATAATTAAATCCCTGAATCAGTTTATTTGCGCGATTGTTTTCCTTCCTATTCTCCTAAAAGTTAACGATTCATTTCACGTTGCAGTGTTTCAAAAAATAACGTCACATGATAGCCATCTACTGTTGCGTGATGAACCTTAATATTCACTGGCATTAGTAACTTTGAACCAACTTTTTCGTACTTTCCACTGGTAATCATTGGTGTTAAATTATTTTTGTTAGCTGCTGCTTGAGATGAAAAATGTTCAAAATGCATCCAAGGAATTGATGAAATATTTACCACGTTGGGTGGAACATCTCCCATTGGTGCGATATCTGTTGTGTTTGCATACTCTTTTATAAGCTTTTTGTACTCACGGTCAACGGATTTATAATCTGTTAATCCTTCCAACCATAAACTATAAAATAACTCTGTTTCTTGATTAAAGTGCGTAAACGTTGGCACTAATTCTTGCCATTCTACTAATTGATTATCTATGTGGGCATATCTTAAATTCGGAATCGCGTTAACCGATTTAGTCAAATTAAAAATGGAATAAGCATAAAAACTTATAGATTCGTCTTTGCATTTTTTAACTGCTCGAGTAACATCAATCTTTACTGTCATTTCAAACGTTGTGTCTGTCACCATAAAATACTCATAATAGTTTCTTCTTGGAAAATTTTCTAAATCAATGACTTGATAAGTTGTCATCTACTTCAACCTCTCATTGAATATATTCAATTATTATAATATCACTACATTGTCAGTAAGACAGCATTTTAGTGCTGTCTTACCGCCTACAGTATATATAAAACTTTGCATAAATATTATCAAAAGTTAATTTTGCCTTTTTTGATAAATAAAGTCTTCATACGTCATTTTATGCCTCTTAAAATCAAAGTACAAAGTTAAAGAGGATTAAACGGTATCAATTTTGTCGAATTTTTAGACCTAATAACGAAGCAAATTGTATTGCTTGAGACGTTGATACTATACATCCTTTTAAGTCCTCCATTGATACAGTTAAAGAATCAAAATCAGATGAGCTTATATCAATTCCTTTTAAAGGTGTCTCTTCAAAGCTCGCGCCATTAAGATTGCATGAAAGAAATTCTACTTTTTTAAGCTTACAGTCAAAAAGGTCGGCGCGTTCTAACGCAGCATCATCAAAAATCACCTTTTCCAGTTTTGAGTTACCGAACGTAACCATATTAAGAATGGTTTCCCTAAATCTTGTATTACCGATATAAGACTCTGTTAAGTTGCTGCCAAGTAACTTACAATTAAGAAACTCAACTCGATTCATGGAGGCATTCCCCAAATTAGCATTGGATAAATCACAATTCTCAAAGCGCACATCGGTAAGATCAATTCGGCTAAAATCCGTATTTGTGAAATTACAATTCCTAATCACTGTTTTATATAATCGCACTCGATCAAGTGCTTCGTCGGCAAATTCTGAATCGTTAACCATACACATTTCAAATTCCGGATCTTCTTCGTAAAAAATATCTGTAAATCTTCTTGGCGTGAGATCTTCAGGGATTTTGGGTATGTCAATCTTCACTGTATAACTACCTACTTTCAAATAAATTTAATTCATTTATAAATTCTTTAGATACAAATATAAGGGAACGAACGTTCTTTTACAAGGCTTGACTTTTATGCATTTTCTGCTACATCGGATTCATAAAGGAGATATATTAACTGAAATTGTTTTGAGTTCTAAGAAAATCCCCTTATTAAATGAAATGGCCCGTTTGTTGAATAAATAATTCTAATCTTTCACATGGTACTAAGTGGTAATAAAAAGCTAACTTAATTTGCCTATTTGACAGCATTTATCCTAGACTAAAATGGTTAAAAAACATAAAAAATGATATAGTTCCCTACCAAAATTGTTTGAAAGGGAATTTTTAATAAAAGTATGTGTTTTTGGTAGGGAATTATATAGTGTTTACATTTGTTAATTTTAGGGGAAAATTTATGCTAAAATTTTGAATGGATCGAAATATATTTCATTAATTAAATGCAAAATAACCTTTTACTAAATCTATCAAAGATTGGGATTATTTGTTGTATGTTAAAATTGGTTATGTTACGCTTTAATTGAAATAATTACTTTAAGAAGAGATGATTACATGAAAAAAGTTTTAGTTTCAGGGTTATGTGCAAGTCTTCTTGTTGCAAATTTTGCTGGTACATCAGCACTTGCTGCAACAAAAGAGCATTCAACGCAAACAGAAGTTACTACAAGCGTTAACAAAGAAGTTTCTTATGATCAGGAATTTATAAACAAAAAATTACTAGAAATTTCAGAAGGTTTTGCTTTACCTCTACCTTACAAAGAAGGCGATGTTGAAGTACCTGAAGGCTATAGTGTATCAGTAGTGACTAATCCAGTGACTAATCAATCTTTTTATAGAATCAATCCTGTAGTACAGACTTATGGTCTAAAAAAATGGGCTATAGTAAATGCGTTTAGCTATGGAGGTAAAGCTTTAAGTACTGTTTTAGATGTTGTATCTGATTCTACAGCTAAATATATCAAGAAGAATTCTGGTAAGATAGCAGATGCAATTGATCATGCTGGAGAAATGTTACATGGGGAAATTTATCAAGCGTTACTTGCCGGGGGCGTTCCCAATCCTTACGCTAGAAATATTGCTTGGGCTATAGATGCTTTTCTTCTCTAAGAAGTGAAAAAATGTCTGGGGTGAAAAAATGTCGGGAGGTAATGAATACCAAAAAATACTCGATGAAATTGAAAAGGTTAAATTTCATAATCGAAGCCTTTTAACTCTTATTGGAATAATAAATGAAGATAAGATGGAAAAAACAACTATTTATGAAACTACAGTTATGTTTGACTTATCTAAGAAGGATTTAAGGGAATTAAAGATACTTATTGAGAGTTATAGTGGTAATAACTTTGCATTCGAGCAAAAAGCTTTAAAAATCAATCCTACTTTCAAGAAAAATAACTTAATTTTTATTCTAAAATCATTTTTAAATACTGGTATGTTTGAGGATAAGATAACTTCCATTTTAGAAAGCTATGAATCTTAGTTTTGTTAAAATACCAATAAATAAAGAATTTTGTTAAAAACACTCTTCTTATTCCGAAATTAGAATAGGTAAGAGTGTTTTATTTTTGGTTAAGAGTGGAACTGATAGGATTTGAACCCGTCTGGAAGACAAATATTCTCACATTTTTAGCTAATATTTATTTAGCAATTGGATTTGATTAATTGATTTTAAAATGGTCTAATTTTATTTCTGCAATTTCTTATGTAATCATAAGTTTTTTTATATAAATGGTATACTTTCTTTAAGCTAGTTAGGCTATATTTTTGTATCATAAAAGTAGGTACGCAAAAGTGGAACATAAAATTAGTTGCTTTCCATTCTTGGTATTTGCCGTATAGTAATCTGATTTCATTGTTTTCATATTTTCTCCAACTATCATTCACACACTATTAAGGAATAACTGAATTAAGCAAATTTATGCATTTTTTATTTTGATCTTGTTTTCTTCACATTTTTGATGGATTACTTTCTGATAATACTAAAAAAATAGCCTCGATCTTTCTTTTTATTATTTTTATGCTTCTGTTAATACCCAAGTTGATTTTAGCCAAAGAAATAGAACTTCCATAAAATTGGAAGTTCTATGTTAATCATTGACTCATTGAAATAACGAATCAGTTAGTAGAAGAGTGATACTAATAAATTATATAAAGAGTGAACAATTATTGCTGACCAAAGAGAGTTGCTTTTTTTATATACTAAGCCAAATATAATCCCCAACACAAAAGCTGTTATTGTGGAACTTAGCATATAAGGGAATGAAAGACCCTTATAAAACCAAATAGGGAAATGAATCGATGCAAAGAGTAATGCTGTAATTATATTTGCTGTCCAGAATTTAACAGAATCCATAAGCTTTCTTAATAAAAAACCCCTAAAGACAATTTCTTCAGTTATCCCAACTAATAGAATAGTATTAAGCCATTCATTAAATCCAATTTGAAAGTCAATATTATTTTTTAAAATAGTGAAATTTAATACTACAAAATAGGATATGAAGACTACGGATACCCAACTTGCCCATTTTAAACCTCTTTTAAAGTTATGACGTAATCCTAGATAGGAAAACGGAACACTTTTTTCCATGATTTTAACTAATAACATGACTGGAATGACCCAAATAACTATTTTAATCATGGCTGATGTTAAGGCTCTCGGAACAGAATCCATCAATTCTAAATATGGAACGAACCATAATTCTCTGATACTCCATATGGCATAAAATAGTATGAAATATACCCAAATATAATTTTTATTTACTTTTAAATCTATCAAAAACTCCCCCTTTTCTTCTTTGTTTATGACATTTAATAAATGCAGCTTTTGGCAATTAAGAGTATACATCATATAATGCATAACTACAGCTTTACATGGAGAGGTGGTCATGCTAGGCTTCCGTATCAGGCAAGTCGTGAGCTTGCCACATTGCCTTATTTCATAATCACAGAGGCCCCGTGTCAAGCTCGTGATGTATGAATAAAAATACAGACCAGTGTATCACCTTAATTGCCATTCCATACAAAAAATGCCAAATACATTCTTCAATAACACTATCCCTTTATCGATATTATATATCATCTTTCTCATCATATATTGATCAATAAAAGTTGATTAATAGGATGAATAAGTAAGACACTTGTTAAAAAACCTTGCAACAAGTATCTTCGGTTAAAACAAGCTGTACTTTTATAAAAACTATGGAGTGTCTCAGTTCATATTCAAGCCAGTTAAATTCATAATAAAAATTCTTCTCTTTTAAAAAATGATGTTTATATTTTTGAAAAGAGGAAAGGTTGAAATTTTGTTTACGCAAAATTAATGACGCACTCCAAATTCATTACCAAGTTCGTAAACAAATATAAATATAGACATATATCTATATAGATGATAATCTATGTACATGAAAATTTTTAAACAGGAGGATTTTATGACATATAAAGAATTATCTAGCATATTAAAGACTTTAGCTGATCCTAGTCGATTAGAAATAATAGACATATTATCTTGTGGTGAATTATGTGCATGTGATTTATTAGAGCATTTTCAATTCTCACAGCCAACTTTAAGCCATCATATGAAATCCTTAGTGCAAAACCAACTTGTTATTTCTCGCAGGGATGGTACAAAGACAATGTATAGACTTAATCATGATGTTATCGCTGATATTACAGCGCAACTTTCTTTGTTAGGTTCTAACCATAAACCGTGTATATGCGAAAATATACAAAAAGGTGAGTGTGAATCATGACAGTATTAGCCGTTCTGATATTTTTATTAACGTTAACATTTGTAATTTGGCAGCCTAAAGGACTAGATATAGGTGTAACAGCTATACTAGGCGCTATTCTTGCCATCATTACAGGTGTTGTTTCGTTTTCTGATGTAATAGACGTGACAAGTATTGTATGGAATGCAACCCTCACCTTTGTTGCTATAATTATGATTTCATTGATTTTAGATGAAATTGGATTTTTTGAATGGTCAGCAAGACACATGGTTTTAGCTTCAAAAGGAAATGGCGTAAAAATGTTTGTTTATATTTCTTTATTAGGTGCTATTGTTGCGGCATTTTTTGCTAATGACGGTGCGGCGTTGATTCTAACACCTATCGTTCTAGCCATGGTTAGAAACTTAAATTTTGAAGAAAAAATAATCTTTCCATTTGTGATTGCAAGTGGTTTTATTGCAGATACGACGTCCCTTCCTCTTATTGTTAGTAATCTGGTTAATATTGTATCAGCAGATTACTTTACTATTGGATTTTTAGAATATTTTAGCCGGATGATTATACCTAACCTATTTTCACTTGTAGCAAGCATTTTAGTTTTATGGTTATACTTTAGAAAATCTATACCGAAGCATTTCGATGATAAAGAACTGCAAGCTCCAGTAGAAGCAATAAAAGATATAAGGCTCTTTAAATATTCATGGTTTGTTTTGGGAATATTATTTGTAGGTTACTTAGCAAGTGAATTTTTGGCTATCCCTGTGTCCATCATTGCAGGTATTATTGCTATTGTATTTTTACTATTAGCTAGAAAATCAAAAGCGGTAAATACTCGTCAAGTCATATTAGGTGCACCTTGGAATATTGTCATTTTCTCCATTGGTATGTATCTCGTTGTATTTGGGCTGAAAAATGTCGGTATTACAACAATTTTAGCAAGTATGCTGACTTCATTGAGTGATAACGGATTATTTACAGGTATTATGGGGATGGGGTTTATTTCAGCTTTCTTATCTTCCGTTATGAATAACATGCCAACAGTATTAATTGACGCTATCGCTATTGATCAGACAAATGTTACTGGTTTATTAAAAGAAGGTTTAGTATATGCCAATGTTATCGGATCTGACTTGGGTCCAAAGATTACACCTATTGGTTCCCTTGCTACGCTTTTATGGCTACATGTCTTATCTCAAAAAGGGATGAAAATTTCTTGGGGGACTTATTTTAAAACAGGTATTGTGATAACTATTCCTGTGTTATTCATTACACTGATAGGATTGTATCTAACATTATTAATATTTTAAAGGAATGAGGTGCGTTTATATGGCAAACAAGATTATTTATTTTATTTGTACTGGCAACTCTTGCAGAAGTCAAATGGCGGAAGGATGGGCTAAAAAAATTTTAGGGACAGAATGGGACGTTTATTCTGCGGGTATAGATGCGCATGGTGTTAATCCCAATGCCATTGCAGCTATGAAAGAAGTGAATATTGATATCTCTAATCAAACTTCCGATGTTATAAATCCAGAGATTATAAAGCAATCATCTCTAGTTGTAACGTTATGTAGTGACGCTGATAATAATTGTCCGATATTACCTTCTAATGTAACCAAAGAACATTGGGGATTTGATGATCCTGCCGGTAAAGAATGGTCGGAATTTCAAAGAGTGAGAGATGAAATAGGAAAAAGAATTCAAGAGTTTAAAAACACAGGAAAGTAAATCCAAAAGCCCTTATTAATTTTGATGGCTTTTTGTAAAGTATAATTGTGAGAAAGGGCTGTGTACGCATTCTTACTTACGGTTCGCATCATGCAAACTTACAAACAAAAAGTTAAGCATAATTTTCGAGAAGATCTCTGGAAAAATGCTATGCTGTGCGTCTAGGAAAAATATCAAGTATACCGTTTTTACCATCTGTTCCTACAAGAATTTTTAAAAATAAATTATATCTCATTTATTTATCATTAAAGTACCCTTTCAAGTTTTGATTCATGAAGATTGACTATAAAAACCGAAATGATAGGTCATTTCAGCTTTAAAATCTGTGGCACACTTAATATCAATTTGCATATTTTTATTGTTTTAGATATTTCCTAAAAACCTTTCATATCAACGTTACACATATGGTAGTATTGAGTGGGAGTAATACAAAACAGTAGGCATTTGGTTAATACAGTAATATCAAGGTTTTGTTAATTGGATGGTAGAGGGAACGACTATTAACCTATAACTATTATAATTATAAAATAAGCATTCTTTTATCACAATTATCAGTGGTGAAAGAAGGCTTTTTTTTGGGTTAAAATTATGAAGCTGAATGATGATTTTAAAAATGGATCAGCAAATAAAAGGAAGGGAAAGAGAGTACGTTACCTTTTGGCAAGAGAAACCTCTTGCATCCACGCATAAACTCTTTAAATACGTCATGTTCGCTTTGTAGAATTACCTAAAGGTAAAGAACTACAACTATTCTTTTGAAGATTTCATTATTTTTGCTGTATTTTTGTGTCCACTTTTGTAATAGCCCTTCATATCTATTCTAGTCAAACATTTCAAAAGAAACTACATTGGTCCATGAATAAATTTATACTAACATCAAAAATATATCAATAAAGTTAAATGATTTTTAGAAGTACTTTGTTAATCTATAGTGAAGAGCATTTTTGTTATGAAACAGGTGAGTACAATCGAAGACCACATCTTAATTCGAAAAATAAAATCGGGCAATACAGAGGCTTGGGAGAGATTAGTAAATAAATACTATCATCAAATCTACTCTTATTGTGTTAGAAGATGTTTGGGAGATCGGGTTTTAGCGGCAGACTTAACGCAGGATATCTTTCTAAGGATCATTGAAAACATCGATAAATACAAATTTAGTGGGAAGTTCTTTAATTACTTATTTACCATTACTGTGAATGTCTGTAACAACTACTACAACAAAAAGAAATTCAACCAGTCTGAACTAGATGAGAAAGCTGAAAATGTTGGCTCTGAGGCGATTGTGACTAATTTAATTACGCAAGAAAATATGAATCAAATCCAGGTTGCGCTAAATACGCTTCCAGATATGCAAAGAGAAGCTTTAATTTTGAAATACTACCATGATTTAAAGGTTAAAGATATTGCCAAAATTACAGGGACAAGCGTTGCTACATCTCAATCAAGGATTCATCAAGGCTTAGAAAAACTAAGTAAATTGTTGAATAGAGAGGAGTTTATGAATGGATAATGAAACAGTTAAAAAAATGAAAGCCTATGAAATTAAAATGGATGACTTCAAGAAACAAGAGCTTATTCATTTAGGAAAGCAAAAAATGTTGAAGCATCAGCTTTACAAACATTCACTGCTTGACTTTTTCCTATCGTCTATCCGATTTACCAGAATCCACACTTGGCTGATTCAATTCTCTATTCTTGTCTTGACCGCTTTCTTAATTACGAGAGTGATAAACGATGAGTTACCCATATTCATCATTCAAAGCTTAACAATTGCAGTCATTTTTTCTGCTATTTTCTTTATCGATGAATTATTTCGCAGTTTTACATCTGGAATGTGGGAATTAGAGCAAACTTTAAAATATGATTTGCGGCAACATACGATCATAAAATTACTTATTTTTGGATTAACCGATTTATTATTAATTATTATTTTAGCCTTTATTTGCCATGGCGTGATGGCTATTTCTTTTTGGAAAATCATCCTATATTTACTCGTTCCTTTTAATATTACTTGTATTGTCCTGTTTTCTCTGTTTACGATGTGGAGAAATACGCTCTCTTCTGTTATTTTTTGGATGGGTTCAGGGATCGTTCTGATGTGTGTCATGATTTTAGCTAATGTATTCCATATTTATGAGCTTACAACAATGCATTGGGTAGCAGGATATATTTTATCCATCCTATTTTTAGGGATTATTGTTATGAATATGCTTAAAGTTAAGAAATGGGAGGCGCTTTGCTAATGCTATTAGAGCTTGATAATATTACAAAAAACTATGACGAGACTACTGTTCTTCGCAATATTTCCTTTCGTTTAGAACCAGGTGTTTATGGTCTTTTAGGTTCAAACGGATCAGGGAAAACAACGTTATTTAGAATTATTTGCGGCTTGACGAAACAAACTGCGGGCACCATCAACTATAATCATGGAGATGTACGCACCAATCCAGATGCTTTTCGTTCAGTTTTAGGCTTTTTACCACAAGATTTCAGTTATTATCCAGACTTTACAGCGATGAAGTTCATGTTATATATCGCTGCTCTTAAAGGGATCAATAAAAAGTTTGCAAAAAATAGATGTCTCGAACTTTTAAAGCTAGTTGGCTTAGAAGATGTAAAGCATAAAAAAATCAAAAAATACTCTGGAGGAATGAAACAACGGTTAGGAATCGCCCAAGCAATGATTAATGATCCAGAAGTATTGATTTTGGATGAGCCGACAGTTGGTTTAGATCCCAAAGAACGAGTTCGTTTTCGGAATTTAATTAGTTCTTTTTCTGAAAATAAAATAGTTATCCTTTCCACTCATATCGTTTCAGATGTGGAGTATATTGCCGATGAAATACTTGTTTTGAATCAAGGAAAGCTTGAAAACAGGGGTGCTTCCTCTGAATTAGTAAATACGATTAATGGCTATGTCTGGGAGACGATGGTTGAAACAAATCAACTTGATGAGATGCTAGCAAAACATATCATTAGCAATCAAAAACATGAAGACAAAGGGACGGTATTAAGAATTATTTCAAAAGAAAAACCAACTCATACTGCACAACAAGTTCAACCGACATTGGAAGATTTATATTTATACTATTTCAGAGAGGATGCTAGAAAATGACAACAATGGTGAAGTATGAAATAGAAAAAATACGAAAAAACAAAACGTTTATTGGAGCAATGGTCGTATCATTATTTGTGTTAGCAGGTATATTGCTTGTTGGTTTTCATTATTCACAACTACAGGGAATAAATGGGGAAGGAATGGAACGTTATCATCAGGTTGTTAAGGAAAGCACTGGAGAATTTTCCGATCAAAAAGTAAGAGAAATTCTTGCAAATTACATGGATAGATACCAAAGTACGGATGAGGATAACAGAACTTTTGATTTGTTCTCTTGGGAAATTGCAGAGACTTTTTTTCAAAAGGACAAAAGTGTCTTTGACAAAATGAATAATGCGATGGAACTGAATGAAAAAATAACCATTGATCAAATTAAACTTAAAACGATAGAAGAAGTCGGGTTTACCCAATTTCAAAAGCCGTTGAAAATTGGCGGATATGTTACATGGACGGACTTTTTTAAAGTGACAGGCCATTTATTTATCCTAACGAGCATTCTTGTCATTTTAGTATGTTCGCTTGTTTTCTCCAGCGATACGTCAAGAAATATGAACCAGTTATTATTGTCTACAAAGTTTGGCAGAAATAAATTAACTATCTGAAAAATCATCGCAGCAACGCTGATTTCCATTTTTGTATTTCTCTTCATTCAAGTTATATCACTGGGAGCATTTTATATGTATAATAGCGGTTTTAGCGGTTGGGACACGAGCATTCAAACAAATTTCTCATTAAAGCTATTTAGCTTTCCAGTTGAAATGAATCATGTCCAAGTGTTCTTTTTAGCTTTAGCTTTGCATTTTATAAGTTTGCTGGCGATCGTAGGTGTTACCATATATGTTTCATCTATAGCGAATTCACCGTTCAGTGCTTTAGCCATATCATTAGGGCTATTCCTTTTGCCAAAAGCATTCGTTCAACTATTTAAAAGGGGCATCGTATATAAGCTATTAAACTTGTTTCCAATAAACAACTATCAGATTGAGGATTTTTTAACTTTTATGAGTTCAAAACAAGAGTATATTCTTAGCTCCTTTATACAAAATATGGTGTCTACCATGATTATCCTACTCATTATTAAAGTTGTTTTAGATGGCACCGTTTATTTACGAATGAAACGGTACCAAGTCTCATGAACCTTTAGAGTAGAATATGAAATATTAAAGTATTCTTAATTAACCTGAAGCAATACTTAGAATTAAAATAGTCAATGTATTGCTAGATGGAATAAGTGTATTTGGATTGTCTTCACAGGTGTTCAAAAGAAATAAGTTAAGCTTACTTTAGGATATGGCCTTCTATTCATTGAAAATTGCCACAAAATTGCAGAGAGGGCTTAGAAGGAATGATTTTTTATACATTTGACAATTGCAGTAAATACATGCTGATTTTTTTGAAATTTTATCCAATTACTTCGTTACTAATTTACAAACAAACAGTATCTAATAGGGTGTTTAAAATACTTAGCATGCTGATGATTAACTGGTTTTTGTATTTTACAGTGATTTTTTCCAAAAAACTGCTACTATATTTTATCATTTTAAAAAAGAAGGTTGAAGGTTATGAAGTGGTAAATTAACCTACCTTGCTCTGTGGCATTACCAATAATCTTTATCCCGCATATAAGTTGCCGTAAGACTCCCATTTCAAGAATTGGAGAACCATACTGCAAAAAGTCTAAGTAGAGAGACAACAACACCTAAATGCCCTATTTCGTAAGAGGCGTTTAGGTCATACCCTTGGGCTACTAACAAGTAGTTGGGGATGTATGAAAAGGCTGATGATTGAAGATTCGGTCTATTTAAATATTAGTTCAATAGTTCTTCTACCCATAGTTAAGGAGAACAGTCCCTATGTTAACTCCTGCACATACGTTGTGAGATGAACACTTCATTGCGTGAAAATCTCACTTTGAGCCCTCGATAAAAACAAGTATTTTCCAATTAACAACGGAATCCTTGAAAAAATTTCTATCGTGAAACAATTTTATTCTTCTCTACGTGTAAGAATGAGAAAGGTATTTTTGGAGGGGAAACAGATTGTCCATTAAAATCGAAGGATTACAAAAATCATATCGTTCATTTCAAGCATTAAAAAATATTAATTTACAAATTGAAACGGGATTGTTTGGGCTCCTTGGCCCGAATGGAGCAGGGAAATCAACACTAATGAAGATTTTGAGTACGATTCTTCCTTTTCAAGAAGGGAAGGTATCTATATATGGTCATGATTTAGTCAGTGAAGGGGATAAGGTACGACAACTGCTCGGGTATTTGCCGCAGCATTTTAACGTGCCAAGCCAATTTACGGGTAGGGAGTTCCTACATTATGTAGCATCCTTAAAAGGTGTGTCGAATCTACAGGAAAGAAAAAACCAGGTAGAAAAGACTCTCGAAGACGTGAACCTTATTGAACAAGCTAATAAAAAGATAAAGGGCTACTCGGGAGGAATGAAGCGGCGGCTTGGGGTTGCGCAGGCGCTTATCGGAAACCCGAAATTCATCATTCTTGATGAACCGACTGCAGGACTTGACCCTTCAGAAAGGATTCGTTTTCGAAATGTAATGGAAAGGTTGAGTAAAGATCATTCGATTATTTTATCAACTCATATCATAAATGATATTGAATCTAGTTGTAAAAATGTTGCGGTCATTCATCGCGGTGAGGTTCTTTTTCAAGGATTCACTGAATTATTAGCTGATAAAGCGAAAAATGTAGCATGGGAGTTATCGGTTCCCTTTTCTCAATATGACAAAATTGAAAAAGAATATGTCATTATTTCTAGCCGTAAGGAAAAAGATCAGGCTGTTTTTCGAATTATTTCCAAAGAACAACCACAAGGTAATGTAAGACCTGTACAACCAACGGTCGAGGATGGCTATATGGCAGTTATAAGCAGGGTGATGTCATGAGCGTAATGAAATCCGTTTTTCAAAATGAATGGCTGCTTTTACTTCGAAATAAATTCTTAGCTGTCCCAGTATTAGCAAATATATTGTATTGGGGGTATGTCATCATCGCTTATGAAATCCAGCCAATCCATTATGAAGAACGTGCTGCCGTATTTTACCAAAGCTTCATCTGGTTACTGTTACTCAATTTGTTCATCATTGGGCTCTTTGCCGTTTATATGGCGAGCAAAGATCGGGATAGTTATTTTGAACAATTAGTCGTAACGTACGAAGTGAAAAACGGGGAATGGATTGTAGGGAAATGGCTGATTACCCAATTATATGGAATTTGTATTACGATGATAACAGTCGTCGTGCAAGCATTATGGTTTATAGTAACACCCACGCCGATAGGAGATTGGTTTAAAAATATATTTTACGTATTCATGCAAATGGAAGGGGCATTTTTTCTTCTCATTTCTATCGGTTTTTTATTTGCACACCTCATTAAGTCAATGCTTGCGTATTTGGCTATTCCAGCTATTTTAGTGCTAAGCTTATTTCTGCCCTTTGACTATGCTGGAACTGCTGAAAGTTGGGATAATCCAAAGTTTCATTTATTGACTCCTTTTGATTTTATGTTCGTTGAAACTCCTTATGATGGGATATGGGGGATTTATCATCTGTTTAAAAATGCCATGTTGCACCAAAGTGCTATCATTTTATTGAGCGTTGTGGTTATTGGATTAGCTCTGTTATTTTTTCAGCGTAAGCGCAGGAGTCATAAAGAAAAAAAGCTGATCCCTATTCTCATTACGATCTTTCTTATTCCAACGGCTGTGTTAAGTGGCGCGCGGTTCATGCAATATGATCAGGCGCTTCATCAATACATTGCAACGGGGAAGAAATATGCTGAGTCGTTTGATGGAGAGGGCGACTATAACGAATGGATGAATTCCTTTTATGAAGAGCATAAAGACGATCAGCCATATGAATTTTCAATGGAAAAAACAAATATAAGTGTGGAATTGCAAGCGGAGGATTATATAAACGTTCAAAGTAACTTAAAAATAAAACATAACGGGAACGAGTCAATAGATGAAGTTTTTTTAACTTTGTATCACGGCTTAAACATAAAGGAATGCACGAGCGAAAGGACCGTTTCTTGTTCACGGAGTGGAGATTTTATTAAACTTCATTTAGAACAACCAATGAAGCCCAATGATACATTGCACCTCAGTCTTCAATATGAAGGAAATGTATTGCAATATCGCGAGGATGGCTATGTGGAACAAGCGTTTATAAAGAATGATCGCGTGTATCTTCCGAAAGAAGCAGGATGGTATCCTTTAATTGGAAAACGTAATCTAGTTATCGCTCGGGAGCATGATAACTTATATGCAGGATTTGAATTAAGAAACGCTCGGCTTGTGGAGGATTTCCCTACAGAATTTACCGTGAACATGA
The DNA here is from genome assembly GCF_018075365.1 of Virgibacillus pantothenticus. Lineage (GTDB taxonomy): Bacteria > Bacillota > Bacilli > Bacillales > Amphibacillaceae > Virgibacillus > Virgibacillus pantothenticus. Next base: position 3,833,117 of record NZ_CP073011.1, on the reverse strand, counting down.
AGCAAGATCAAAAACTTCCGCTTGCATTGACGATACCAGAAATTAGTAAAGGAACGTTTCAAGGGAATTCTCAATACGGTCTTTCTTTAATAGGTGGAAAATTCAAGGAAGACAAGGTTGGTGAAATTCGCGTTGTTGCTCATCCTGAATCTGTTAACGGTATGAAAGAAGTGATTGGACGCTATCAACAATCTTGGAGCTTTATTGAGGATTGGTTAGAAGTTCAAATGAGCCCCTCGGTTATCTATATATTGAGTGATAACTATTATTATCTTACACGTGATGGCGTAAATCATGATTTTTTTGTAATGAGAAATGAGTATGTGGATGATGTAGAAATTGCCCATGAACTCCTAAATGAGTTGACTCGGGAAAATCCTTTCGATGGCACCCGAGATTTTTCTGTTTTTTACGATGCGTTGGTGTGGATATTGCTCGATAATCTCCACGAACAAGATGGTTTTTTGGAATGGTATAAAACCAATGTGTCAGATGAGGGTGAAATACTTACAAGAGTAAAGTTATTACAAGACTACGCGGAAAAAGGAACAGAACCATTTAAAGCTGTCCTACAGTATCTTTTTAACTATTGGGCAGGGCTAGACCACAAGCAGGAATTTGATTTGGAAGCGGCTTTAAAACAATACGAAGGGAAATCGAAACAATGAAAGGGTGCTTGGTTCGGTTTCGGCTCTTTTTAAAGCTATGGTTTACTTCTTTGTATTTTTATATTTCCATTTTACTCATCCCAATCATTGCAATGATTGTTTACAACTCTGGGATATATGAGGTAGGAGATCTTTCTAGCCTTATTTATGAAAAAACGGCGTCAATATGGTACGTTTTTATCATTCAATGGTGTTTTTCAATTGATTTAGATTCTAAATTTTATCATCAGCTTATAACGTACCCTGTTGTTAAATGGAAATTTCTATTGGAGCGGGCGTTATTTTCCGTAATTATTTTTTGCGGGTTAATGAGTATCGTTATCATTCCTTTAGTATGTATATATGGAAAGTTTCTGTGGCAGGGCTTCGTTTTTACCATTCCTGTGTACTTGGCTCTAGGTTGTTTCGCCATTTTAGGACTGATGATTGGTAAGCATTCACTTGGAGGAATCATAGCAGGAGTCCTTTTTTGGATGATGACCTTATTTGGCGGATCGTTATTGCGGGAATTAAATGCCATTTTACTGGTTTATGGAAGTGTGGAACGTTTCGTGAGCGGAGAAACTGGAATTTTCTTAGCGGAAAATCGCTGGCTGCTCTATAATCGATTGTTTTATATCGGACTAGGAGTAGTATGTATGGTAGGAGCGATATTAAAAATGAAGCGGAGGGATGGGAATGCAAGATGAAGAATATATGCGGCAATTATCACTTGGAATAGATTCAGCGTTCGATATTCTAGTTTTCCGATATCATAAACCTCTGTTTGGATATGTATATCGATTATTGAACGATGAAAAATTAGCCGAAGATATTGTACAAGAAACATTTCTAAAAATCTATCAACAAGGTCAAAAGGGATTCATTCCCGATCAATTTAAACCGTGGATGTATAAAATCGCGACGAATACTTGTAAGGATTATTGGCGAAAACCAGTCTCGCGGCTTGAATATGTAACAGATAAAGATTTGAAAGCAAAGGAGCAAGTTTACCAAATTATTGATCATCAGCTGGAGCGGCAATGGATGGTAGAATCACTAAACAAATTATCTATGGATTATCGAACGGTATTATATTTACGTTTTTATCAGGACTTGAAATACACGGAAATAGCTTTGGCGTTGGATATTTCGATCAACACTGTAAAAACTCGAATTGCACGTGGGTTAAAACAGCTTGGTAACATATTAGCTGAAGATGAACGGAAAGGGGTTGAGGAAAATAAGTAAAAATCAAGAATTAACCAAATTAGAAAGCGAGTGGAAGGCTCATTTTGATCGATTTACCGCCCCTGAGCCATCAAGGGAAAAGACACTCGATTTAATCGAAAAAATCAAAAGTATGGAACAGGAGCAAAGTCCAGTTGATTTACGTAAAGAGCTAGAAACGACGCAAGATAATCTTTCGACTAGATCCAAAATAGTCAATATGTTTTTATCACAATGGAATTTTTATGGTACGGTTAGTTGGCTAATGACAGGATTACTCATGATTGTTATCACTTTTACCATTAGTGAAAATTATGGTGCTGCTGGAGCTGGCTTTTTAAGTTGGATGAAGTGGATAACACTTCTTGTTATTGCAGTTATTGGCTATTCGTTTCGCCCTAAAAACGAAGGAAATGAGATTATTGAAATGTTAAGCTATTACCCAATTATTCAACAAATATTCACCCGTTTTATCATTGTAATGGGTTTTCAAGTCGCTCTGACCCTGCCGTTAAGTTTTATTGTTATAGGAAAAGAAAGTACGACATTGTATTTAGTTAGCTCCGTTATACCTGTTTTCTTTTTTGGTGTAATCGGTTTTGTGACAATATTATGGTTAGGACAAAAATTAGGTTTAGCTTTAACATTGTTTATATGGTTCAGTCAAGTGTTCATGAAGAAAAAGCTTTTGTTTCAAACTCCAGGCGATGATTACTTTCTAGTCATCCATATGATAATTTTTGGAGTTTCTATCCTTTTATTAAGCAGTGTGTTATTGAAAAGACGTTTTTCGGTGAATACGAAATGAGGATAACGGTAAGCAATGTAGCATATACAATGGATAATACGAAGATTTTAAATGGTATTTCGTGCTCATTTTCAAAAGGAATAACGTATGTAGTTGGAAATAATGGGGCGGGAAAAACGACACTTTTAAAGCTGCTCGCTACTGCACTGCAACCAGAATATGGGAAAATCAACTATTCGTTCTTAGTTCGAGACAAGCAGATTGGGACGTATAGAAAGAATTTAGATATTGAAGAAATTAGGAAAATCATTGGTTTTCTTCCACAACATTTTACAGGTCATCTTGATATGACGGTGGGAAGGTATGTAAAATATATCGCCTATCATAAGGGAGTGCCTCGAGAATTTATAAAAAAGACGGTGGCACACTGGTTGAAGGAGAGCGAATTAACTCAATTAAAGCGGAGGAAGATAAAGCATCTATCAGGGGGACAACGGCAAAAAGTTGGTTTAATCCAAGCGCTAATAAATCTTCCGCGAATTTGTATATTGGACGAGCCGTTTGAGGGATTAGATATGAAGGAACGGAGTTATTTTCAATCTATACTCCAGCGACTAGCTTATCATAGTATTGTAATCATTAGTACTCATTTGATTGATGAGCTTCAGCAATCTAGTGAAGATACATTACTTTATTTAAACGAAGGAAAAGTTACCTATTTTGGAGATCTGAGAGTACTTGATACTATAAAAAAGGAATTACGGAAAACAGGAATCGACTAAGCTCTAATTTGAAACCATTCCATTCCAAATTCCTTAAGCAAATGAAGTTGAATACGTAGTGATAAATATATTTAAGACTACTCAAACGCCATTTGAACGGCATCCTCCGTCAGATGGCGTTTTTAAGTGAAAATGAGTTAATTAAAGAATTGAGTGGTTATAGTTCAAATGTAGAAATCGCTTTGGAGATAATAAAACTACCCTTCGTCTTCCTTTAAACTGTATATAGAAAAATTACAAAATTTTAGTATACAGTGATACAATGAACAAAACTGGGAGGTTTAGGTACTATGGGGAAAAAGATGAAAGTAGCTAAATTGAACGGAAATATTATCTCCATTAATGATTACAGCCAAGAGAAAATGCCAGGAGATTTACAATGTAGATATTGTGAGGCCTCTTTAAGTTATGTTAAGAAACACTCAAGAGATTTAGGCGATAAAAGGATTATTGTTGGTCATTATTTCAGATTAAAGCCACGTATTTGACATGATGAAGGCTGTATAAATTCAGTTGATGGTAGTCTAAAAAATATTTATGCTAAACATGCGGATAATGAAATAATGACGATAGAGGATGAAACATACAAAGTTAGAATTTTACTTTTTGATAATAATCCAACTTTTCAAAGTAGTTCTTATCAAAAAGATGCTATAAATAATAAAAAAAGAAGAAATTCAAATTATATCCCGGCTGGAAAAAAGATCGCTTACTTATCTACGATTAAAAGTATTATGAAATTACGTTCTGAATTAGATGATAATACAGAAATACAAAATAAATTAACTCTTGAAATTTCATCTAATACTGGTGATAAAATCAATGTACGTTGGGGGAATTTTTACTTTGATTCAGCTAAAGATGAAGCTTATAGAAAGATGTTAAATTATCTTAAGCGAAAACATGATCACTCAATTTGTGTGGATGGTTATATTAAAGAAATTAAACCTATTAACGAGGGCTTTTTTTTAAATCTATTACCTCAAAACTTTTCACTTGAAGATAAAATAAATAAGGTATCAATAGGTTACTACGTGGAAAATCAGGATATAATTGAAAGATTAGAGAATCACATAAACAAGCGAATTGTTGTATGCACAATGTAAATTTCAAAAAAAGACGTCTTTTATTCCACCCAACAACAGAAAAAATGAGTCTATTACTTTTTATTATCATAATGTTAAAGGGAATATTTATGATAAAAATCAAATTTTATTAATAGATGATTAATTTTATAACACCTTATATATGAATAATTACCAAAGCTGAAGTGAGAAATCATTTCAGTTTTTTATATTTCTTGTTCTACAATTTTATTGCATAAACGCACAATGTTGCAAACAAGTTAACAATAAAAAGTTTGCCAGTCAAAAGAGATTAAACATATCTATAATCATACTAAAACGTCTTTTAAACGGTAGTTTACCGACAAATGGCGTTTTTAAGTGTTCTGAGTGTGAAGTGGAAAAATACGGAAGAAAAACATGATACAGGATTAAAAATAGGAAGTTTATTTGATGGAATCGGGGTATTTCCTCTCGCTGCTCCCCGTTATGGAATTATACCTACATGGGCAAGCGAAATAGAGAAAGCACCTGTTTCTATTACAAAACGTCATTTTCCAACTATGCTTCATCTTGGAGATATTACAAAAATAGATGGTGGAGAGATACCACCTGTTCATATTATTACATTGAGTTAACTTCCGAAGAAAAAATGAAGTTAGAAATGCATCGTATCGCAAAGGAGAACGAACGTTTACGCGCAGAGAATTTATTTTTAAAAAAGTTAGAGGAGATCGAAAGGAGGCGAAAATAAGCCAAATCCGGTTTGAGGATAAGTACATTGCTATTCAAGAGCTTCATCCAGAGAAATACTGAATAAAGAAATCATCAGAGATGGAAACTCTCCATGAAAAAGTAGATGGTATATTTGGTTATCGTCAAATGACCCTTCACATGAATAAGAAGTTTGAGGAGAAACTCAATCATAAAAGAACCTATCGGTTGATGAAAGTGGCTTGATTACAACTCCGTCATTCGTGTCAAAAAGAAGTAATATAAACGCTCTACCTCTCAACATGTGGCAGACAATATTTTAAATCATGTTGTATTCGAGACACTTGGCCAAGCCACAGCACTATTGAATGGAGAACACCTATTATCCATAGTGACCGTGGATTTCAATACACCTCTAAAGGGTTCAAACGTAACATAGATGCCGCAGAAATGAAAAGCATGTCATGAGTGGGGGTCGGTGTATTGATAATGGACCAATGGAGTCTTTTTTTGGGACACTGAAATGTGAGAAGTATTATTTACATACATATAAAACATTTGAGGAACTTACTAATGCAATAAATGAGTACATCCATTTTTATAATTATGAAAGGTATCAAAAAAGATTAAACGGCCTTAGCCCTATGGAATATAGAGCTAAAGCCGCTTAATCTTTTTTATTATTTCCACTGTCTACTTGACAGGGGGCAGTTCACTTTTTGTATATTGTTATCTAGTAGATATTGGTACAACACCAATAGTGAGGAAGAGAGATTTGAAACTGTCTGTCATTTGGCGAAAAAAGGTATAGAAGTTTTATCCTTGCATAAAGAGCGATTCACAAAATATGGATTGATTTTGAAAGAAAAGGCAAGTAAGTATGGAGGCGATGTTTATGTTTGAAGTAAGACCAGGTACTGTATTACTTCCAGCTGATGATTGTCTCTATGTATTTGATCGTTTCAAAAAAAATTCAAATTTGATAAAAATATAAACATGAATAATTTAGAAAAATTTAAATTGAATGAACCTATAAAATCAGAAGCGTTAAGAAACAATCAATTATATCATTTTAAGTCGGTTTGACATGGAGCCTCGGCGGGCATGATTTATGAGCCAAGCAGCTAATATGAAAAGGATATTGGCTCACACATAGAAAATGATATCATGCCCGACACTCCACGTAAAACCTGACGAATTTCTTATTAAACATTCAAGCTTGGATAATGAAATGTATGAGAGGATTTATAGACATATTGGATTAATGGAAGGCTATGAGATAGAAAATCGGGAGATGTCATATAAAAAAATGAAAACGCTACCATAATGATTGTGGGTCTTGGTGGCTTGGGAACATGGGTGTTACAATCTTTGATTATGATCGGCTTCCAATCGTTTATACTAGTGGATAAAGATAAGGTGGAAAAATCTAATTTGAACAGACAATTATTTTTTGGAATAGCAGATGAAGGATTATCAAGGGTAGAGGTAATGAAGAATGAGATGAATAAAAAATACCCTCGTATTCCTGCCTTACGTGCCCTACTACATGCTTCTTTGCATAAATCAAGAATACAAGTAGTCACATCTTCTTTGGAATAATCACGCAAGAGTGCTATTCCATGCCCGAAGCCCCCTTTTGTTTATGTTTGGTGAAGTCGCTAAAAACAGGGTTAAACCGATTTCTCATGCGGTGTAAGTTTTTCATCATACGGTACCTATCCCCCAAATATCTTGCCCCGGGGATGGCCACAATTTCTCTGGTACATCCTCGTATCTGCATTCAGCGATTCCTTGCTTTTTCCCGTCCATAACGACTTTTGCAAGAAATTTATTACACCAATTCCAATAGAGGAGGTGACCCCAAACTGATTTAATATGTCTCGCTGTATCTTTCGAGCAATCTCCCAGGGACCGCCGTAAAGCCTTTTTAACCCGTCAATCGTAACCCAACTTTCGTCCACACTGTAAACGTGTATAGCCTCAAATGGAGCATAGTTCTGTAATAGTTTTGTTATTTTAACCGGTACCTTTAAATAATCCTCCATATGGGCAGGAACAACAATAATATCAGGATCGTTTGGCAGTTCGTAATAACGACTTACGTTACTGATGCCATACCGTTTTTTTAAGAGCAGGAAATGCAGCTAGTACAATACTCCCCGGGTTACTCATGTCACCAACAACAGCAAGCATTACTTTCATAGGGTCTTTGCCCAATTTTACCGCCTCGATGCTGGCATAAAAAGAACGTTGATCGATACAGAGTACATCATTACGTGGATAATTCGAATAATCCACTTTGATTCACCTCACATTTTTCGGTTTTGGAACATTTGTTCTTGTTATATACAAGAACATGTAATTTATCAATGGCAATAAATAACAGTATAAAGTCTATTATTTTCCCTATTCCTTTTAAAGAACGCTGTTATACTGTCCAAGATTTATATTTTTTCTATAAAGATTGGTGCGGGAGCATGCTGTATATTTAGGTCAATAGAGAAGACATTTTCTACTCCTAATAATTCTTTTTCTCATTTTTTGCTGATTTTGATATGTATAAAAATAGTCTGCTTTATGTTTTGTATCGGAAAAAAAATTAAATATTAATAACAGTTAAATGTGTTAGAAGTGGCGAATTGCACTATACTAAGGACAAAAATTCTTTTGAAATCTTGCTTTCTCATCAAAAAAATATAAAATAGTTTTAGAATTATCTTATAATATGACTAAGGAGGTGTAGAAAAAGCTATGGATAACTACCCAATCCAAAATATCCCTCCCGAATATTGGACTGCAATTTCAAATAACGATAGTAGCTTCGATAATCAATTTTACTACGGGGTTAAAACAACCAAGATTTTCTGTAGACCTTCATGTAAATCTAGGGTCCCTAATAAAGACAATGTATTTATATTCGAAAATGCACAAGCTGCTTTACAAATTGGATTCAGGCCATGTAAAAGGTGCAAACCAGATAATATTTTATTACCGAATGAACAATGGATTGAATTGATATGTGAATGGATAGAAAGAAATTATCATGAAAATATTTCTTTAAATATATTGGCGGATACTTTCCATTCGAGTCCTTTTCATCTACAAAGAACTTTTAATAAAATAAAAGGGGAAAGCCCTTTGAATTATCTCCAACGAATTAGGGTAAATAATGCTGCAAAAAAATTACAAGAAACTGATCAATCAATACAATTTATATCTTCTTCCGTAGGGTTTCCAAATAACTCTTATTTCAGTACAGTTTTTAAGAAACATTACAATTTAACTCCAAATAATTACCGGAAAAAATTCAAAACCTAATATCACAGAAAAAGGAGCGAATAATCAATGGTATATAAAAATTATGTTTTACTTTTAGGTGCTGATCAATATTTAAGAGAAAGAGCTTTAGCAGGCATAAGGGAATTAACTCAATATCCCATTTGGACCGCTTCAGTAGAAGCAAAATACAAAAAAAATAGATATTTTGATTATAACTTGGAAGCTGATCCACAAGATGAAATAAGTTTATTAGAAGCGATTGAAAGACAAAAATTAAAAGGATGGTCACCTAAAGCAATAATACCTTTAAACGATTGGACGCTTAAAGTAGCACATAAGCTAAACAAGAAATTAGGTCTTACTAACATGCCTGAAAAAGTAATAGAATTATCTAGAAATAAAGATATAATGAAAAATGCATTTTTAGAAAACGGTCTTCCGACAGCCCCGTTCAGATTAATAAATAACGAAAAAGAGTTACTCCTAGCATCTGAAGAGGTAGGTTATCCAGCAATAATTAAGCCTTTTGATTTTGGGGGTAGTGGTGGTGTATATCTTGCTAACAATATCTCAGAAGCAATTGAGTGTTTAAAGAAGTCGAAGAAAGTAGTAAGTAAATACGCAAATGACTTTGGGATAGATGGTAGTAGTTTTATATTTGAGAAGTACATTAAAAGTGAAGAAGAGATTTCAATAGAAGTTGTTTGTTATGACGGGGAATATAAAGTATTAGCTGTCACTGAAAAATATCTAACACCCGAGCCCAGATTTGCCGAAATAGGACACTTAGTACCAAGCCATAGGACAGAGGATGAAAATTTAAAAGAAATTGCTTGTAAAGCTTGCGGTTCATTAGGAATTACAATGGGGTTAGCGCACGTAGAAGTAAAAATACAAAATAATAAACCATGGATTATTGAAGTAGGGGCTAGACCAGCTGGGGATGGAATAATGGACTTAATAGAAAGAGTGTTTGATATTAATCCTTACAAATTACATGCTGCGTCTTATTTGAATATTAACCCTTTTGAATTTTTTTCAACATCTCTAGAACCAAATGGGACAGCAGCAATAGCTTTCTTAAAAGCAGAACCAGGAGTTATTAGTAATATTAAGCAACCAATTAACCTTCCTGAAGAAGTAGAGTCGTTATGGATCCATGCACAAATTGGTAATTATTCAGAAGAAGCCAAATGCTGGAAAGATAGAGAAGGTGTTATCGAATTATTTTGGGATCAAACTTTTGACTACAAACCAACTAAACCTTTACTTATATCAGAATATTTATCATCAGAAATATTTACGGTCAAGGAAGTTGTAAAATATCATGATTAAATATATTTTGTTATCCGGTATATATAGATTCTTTTGCGGCGCAATAATCTTAGCAATTAACTGGAATTTAGCTATCGGGGACAATAGCAACTTTATATCATTAGCTATAGCTGTTCTTTTTTCATTTATTCCAGCAATATTTGTTCCGGTATTATTTAGACAATTGTTTAATAGATATCAAGGGCCGTTTCTAACATCAGTATCATTAATTGGTGTAGTAATTAGTTGTATTTTATTGAGTAGTTTTTACACATCAAATACTCTACTAATTATTATCAATTTCCTAATATGGATTTTCTTTTTTATGATGGAAACAACTTGGGAGACATGGTTTGTTGATTTGTCAAAAAATTATTCAGAAAAAGCCGTTTCTAAATATAGTTCGATATCCATGACCGTTAATCAAGTCGCCTTGATGTCTGGGCCATTAGCTGCGCCATTTATAATTGATAATTTATCTTATGAATTATTTTTTTACTTGATGGCTTTAACATTCTTCTCAGTCTCAGTTATGTCATATTTCCAAAAGGTACCAAACAATGGGAATAAGGTTACTAATATTGAGGGTGATACTAAAAAAATAAACTTATATTTATTTTTTTCATTAGTTCTGGTATGGCCAACCCTGGGAAGCATTAACTTTATGTTACCAGTATATGTGACAATTAATAACGGTAATATGTTAAATGTTGGAATATTAGATGCATGTATTAGTATTGGTATGGCACTAATCGGTATTGTTTTCTCCACACTAAAAGTGAATGACCTACGAATAAGAACGGTACTATCATTTACATCTATTTTAGCTGGATTTACTACATGGTGGTTCAGTGGATATTCAATAGTTGGTAACGCCATTGGTATTTTATTACTAGGATTCGGTTTCGGTGGATTAAGAATCATGATAAGGTATGTATTGGCAAGAAATTATACCCCTCAAGATGTAGCAAAATTAGTATCGAGGGCTAACGCTCTATCATTACCGGTATTAGGGATTGTATTAGCATCTGTCATGATTTCTATAAGACATACTTGGACGGCACCTTTTATTCTATCAATAATTATGTGTATGTTTCTGACATTAGGCTTAATGTTTGAGCAGAAAAGAAAAGAGCAGAATCAATATCAGGAATCAAACTTAGCGAAATAAAAAAATGACCACATTAGGTCATTTTTTTATTGTTTTATTATAATGGTTTTATTTTCATATACAAAAACCCGGTCATCGATGTGGTATTTTATTGCGTCTAGCAGAGTCTCTGATTCAATACTTTTTCCATGTTTTTGGTACTCATTCAGGGTTAATCCTTCAGGTATATGAATCGATTTTTGTGTTAATATAGGTCCGTCATCTAATTTTTCAGTGACATAATGCGCTGTTGATCCAAGGCGATAATATTTGCATGTACCCTTGCTAAGACTACAAAATCTATGTTTTTTTCTTTTAAAAGTTTAAATGCAATGTGATCGTTTTGTTTATTATTAGCTGTTAATTTTAATTGATAAAAGGTATCCCATATGATTCTACATATTCCATAATCACTAATTACAATCGGAATGTTACATAATAGTTCCCCTTTAAGTTCCCCTTTACTCCATTTCGATAACTCCTTTTAAACAGTGATCGTGTTTGGATACAAAAACCGCCATATTTTTTTAGTAACTTTCTATAGGATACTTGTCCTTTTATAGCTGATAAGAGTGAGTTAAGTTCTTCTATACCAGAACTAATTTGTAGTTCTATTCTTAAAAATATTAGATTCTCTGTTTTTATTTGGTGTTCATTTAAAGAGACTATAGTAATAAAAGGTTGCTTGATTATATTGACTAATTTTATGAGCATTGAGTATTTAAAACGACCATATAATTTTAATCTATAATTGTTAACATTCATAATCCATCCCCCTCATTTATTTAACCATATTAATTTGAAACCACAGAAAATTCTGCGTGTTTTTCAGAATATGTAGAATAAACAACAAAAATGCCAAAAAAAACCAAAGCATTACAATTCTGACTTCCTTACTATTAAGACATGGGTAGTTATTGCAACATATCTTTTGGTGTATGTTTTTAAAGGGGGATGAAATTTGAATGAAAAATACACCTTGCTTTATGATACAAAGGATATATTTGATGAGAGAGAAAAATTTCTATTAAGAAAGCTAAAGGTCGTTTTAATGAGTGATTTAAAATTACTTGAAAGAAAAGATCTAGAAAAATATAACATGCTAATTATATTAGAATCCGACAATCTATCGAAAGGGGAAAATATTAATCAGAAAGGATTTGATAGAGCCCATATTTCAATTATTAGAATAAGTCAAGTACCTAAAGCAGATGTCTTTGAGTTAATTATCAACATTATCAATACACAAATAGACTTCAATGAATTAACCCACATAAGTAATGAGAAAATAATTGAAGCATTACTTTACATTGACAATAATCTACAAAATTCTGACCTCAACTTAAAGAGTGTATCAAACTATGTATACTTAAATACTTCATATTTTTCTAGGTTCTTTAAAGGATCCATGGGAATTGGATTTAATGACTATATAATACAGCTTAGAATATCAAAAGCTAAACAAATGCTTACAAATGGACATTTAGTTACAGATGTATGTATGGCAATTGGTTATACTAATGTGTCTTACTTTTCCCAAATATTTAAAAAGAGGGTTGGAGTAACCCCTTCAAAATTTAGAAAGCGTTATTATTCAATAAATAAGGAGGAAAATAATGTATAGAAATTATTATGATCTTGTTGGTGTAGGATTTGGCCCAGCTGGAATTGCCTTAGAAACTGCAATTAGAGATTCAGAGGAAAGTAGTGGGGAGGAAGTTTACAAAAGAGTCTTTTTAGAAAAAAACAGTGACTCTGCATGGATGCCTGAGATGTTATTACCTGGTACAGATATTCAGCATCACTTTTTAAGGGATTTTGCAACACCTCGAAATCCAAGGAGTCAATATACATTTTCAAATTATCTATTTGAAAAAGAAAGATTGTTCACTTTTGGTTTGTTAGGTCACCCAAGTCGTACTGAATGGTCTGATTATGTTCAATGGGTGTCTATGAAAATCGATAATAAAGCTCAATTTAACGAAGAAGTTAAGCTTGTTGAACCAATAGTTGTAGAGAATTATGTAGAAGGCCTTAAGGTGCACACCATAAATAATTTAAACAATAAGAAAAATATTTATCATACTAAAAGTCTTATCTTGAATTCCGGTAGAAAACCCTATATACCTAGCTTGTTTAAAAATAAACAAGGTGACAAGGTTTTCCATGCAAGTAAGTTTAAAAGTTCAATACAGAATATTAGTAGTGATAATAACCCTACCTTTACAGTAATTGGTTCTGGGCAGAATTCTGTAGAAATAATTCTTTATCTAGCAAATAAGTTCCCAAACTCAAAAATTAATTCGGTTATTAGACATACAGGTTTTCGACTATATGAACTAGGTCATTTCACAAATGAAGTTTTTTTCCCTGACTTTACAAATTATTTTTACTCCTTAACACAAAAGGATCGAGATAAACTCTTCGAGCAAATCAAGCATACAAACTATTCAGCAGTCGACGATGATGTCAGCGAGTCCTTATATTGGAAAATGTATGAGGATAAGATTAGAGGTGAAGAACAGATAGAATTACATCGTTGTAAAGAAATAATCGATTTATCGGGACATAAAGGTAATTACTTATTAAATATCAAAGACATATATAACAAGGAAGAAAGTTACATTAATACAGATTACATTATTCTGTGCACTGGTTTTTTTGAGGAGGAGTATCCTGAAATTCTTCAACCAATGAAAGAGCACCTTAATTATAACAAAGATAATAGTATTCAAGTTTCCAAGGATTATAAAGTAAATACTAAATCTAATGTTAGAGCAAATATTTACCTTAATGGGTTAACAGAAAGGACTCATGGAATTGGAGATGCGGCTTCTTTTACTATGATGGCTACAAAAGCACAAAGAATACTTGATTCAATAGATAAAAACAATTTGATAAAAGAAGGTGATTTATTTTGAAAGTACAGTACTCGGATAAAGTCTCGCAAGTATGGCCACTGTTTACTAACGTCGATATAGACTATGGGAAAGATGTCCATTTATATGACCGTTTAGGTAGGAAATTTATTGATTTTACATCAGGAATCGGGGTTACTAATACTGGTCATTGTCACCCTAGAATAGTTAATGCAATCAAAGAACAATCCGAAAAGTTATTACATGGACAAACAACAATCCTATATAACTCAATGGTGGATCAACTATCGTACTCTCTTCAAAAGATTTTACCAGAAGAATTGAATTGCTTCTTTTTTTCTAATAGTGGAAGTGAGGCAGTAGAAAGTGCTATCAAATTAGTACGTCATGCGACTGGAAAGCCTAATATTATTTGTTTTCAGGGAGGTTATCATGGTCGTTCTATCGGAGCTCTATCATTAACCACTGCCAAATCAGTATATCGATCGGGTTATCAACCTCTTATGCCGGGTGTATTCGTTAGCCCTCATCCTTATTTCAAACAATATCAAGGAGAGGATACAGAAAAGAGGACAAAACAATGTTTAGATGAACTGGAACATTTGCTAAACTCTCAATCTTCACCAAGTGAAACAGCAGCTATGATAATTGAACCAGTATTAGGAGAAGGAGGGTATGTATCGCCTTCCAAAGAATTTATTAAGGGGGTAAGAGAACTATGTAATAAGCATGATATACTCTTAATTTTTGATGAAATACAAACTGGATTTGGAAGAACTGGGGAATATTTTGCATTTAAACATTTTGATGTTGTACCAGACATACTTGTTGTTGCAAAAGGAATAGCTTCTGGATTACCTCTAAGTGGGATAGTTGCAAATAAAAAGCTTATGGATAAATGGATTCCTGGTTCGCATGGTGGCACATATGGACCTAATCCTCTATCTATGGCTGCAGCTATTGAAACTATCAAAGTATTAGAAGAAGAAGATCTTATAAATAATTCTAAGCAGATGGGTAGTTATCTATTGTCTGGATTAGAAAAATTTAAAAATGAATATACCGAAATCGTTGATGTACGCGGAAAAGGTCTAATGGTTGGTTGTGAATTTGTTAATGAAAATGGCAGTCCTGGGACTTTAATAGCTGAAGAAGTCAGAAAAGAAAATCTATCACAAGGATTAATATTATTGACGTGTGGGCCATACAATCAAGTGATTAGATGGATACCCCCACTGACAGTAAAGAAAAGCGACATTGATAGAGCTTTAACTATTTTCGGTTCGGCTTTGAAGAATAGTTTAGGTAGAAAAAATGAACTATGATGTAATAGTTGTTGGGGGAGGAATAGTAGGAGCAAGTATTGCTTTTTATCTTACTAAAACTAAAGGTATTAATGTCTTATTATGCGAAAAAGGGAAACCGCCAGGTGATGGTGCAACTAGTATTTCTGGAGGGTTAATAAGAGTACATCATACGAATAAAGCAAATCAATATTTGTCTTTTAGAAGTTTACAAATATATAGGGAGCTTATGAAAAACAGAAAAATGGATTTTGGTTATAATCCAATCGGTTTTTCATTAATTGTTAGTCCCGAATACGTTAAAAATCTAAACAACAATGTACAGTATATGAACAAATTAAAGCTACCAACAATAATTTATTCTCCACAAGATTATAGTTTAAGGGAAAAATTTATTAACGTGGAGAATATAGGCGCTATATCTTACGAACCACTTGGAGGATATGGTGACCCAGCAAAATCGAGTATAACTTTCTTAAATGAGGCATTAAAGCAAGGGCTTAATTTAATGGAAGGAACAGAAGCCGAAAAGTTATTAATTAAGAAAGATAAAGTAGTTGGTGTGAAGACGAATTTTGCAAACATCTATTCTAAACAAGTAATAATCGCTTCAAATTTTTGGAGCAAAAAGCTTACGAAACAACTAGAATTTAACATACCCTTATATACCAAACGATTAGGTGTTGTATTTGCACATACACACAATTATAATGTTCTTTCTCATTCTTATATCGATGATACTTCTGATACGTACATGAGACCACTTCCCGACGGAAGAATTCTAATAGGAATAAAGTCTTCTGATTGTAATACGAATATTGACCATTTAAGCAAAAAAATCCATTATAACGAGGCTGAAGAAGCTCTATTTAGGGCTTCTAAAAGGTTTCCAGTTCTAAGTAAAGCAAAACTTTTAGGTGGACGTATTGGATTTGATAGCTATACCCCTGATCAATATCCTATTATTGGACAATCGGAAATAGAAGGGTTGTATCTATCAATAGGTTTTAGTGGAGGAGGCTACAAAATTGCTCCTGCAGTTGGTGAATTTATAGCTGAAGAAATAACTGGAAATAAAAAAACTAATGAACTTAAGTATTACGGACTGGAACGATTTAAGGATTATAATAACACCTATTTTCAAACAAGTAACATGTATAAATATATGTAATTTATCAAGAAAGGAGAGTTGTTATGGAGTTGAGAACTAGTCATCCGTATTATATGTATGATGAAATTGTGTTACAACCAGAATATTTAAAGAAACTCTTTCTATCCTTTAAATTTCAAAATCACGATAAAATTTTTAGTGTCTTAAAAGATAGTAATAGAATTTTTCTTGTTGGATGTGGAACTTCTTATAACGCAGCTTTGTCCAGTTTTAGTATCAGTCAAATTATTTTTAAAAAAGAAAATAAGTTTAGAGCAATACCAGCTCGAGAATTAATGTCTCCAGACATTTCCCTAAACAATAAGGATGTAGTAATTGCTTTCTCTCATTCCGGTGACACAAAAGCTACGTTTGATTGTATAGAAATGGCGAATCAGAACAACTGCAAAACCATATTGGTTACTGGTAATATTGATAGTAGATGTGCAAATATATCCGATTTTGTCTTTACGTATGGGTACCAAAAAGATAAGTCTCTTGCACATACAATCACCTATACACTAAGTGTTTTCCTCATGTTACTAATTATGGGAATATTATCAAGGAGGATGGGGGGTGTTGCTATAGACGATAGAATTAATTCTATAGCTATTCAGTTACCTTCTCTTTTCGAGAATATTATTAACCGTAGAAAAGAAATTAAAAAAATCGCAGAAAGTCTAAAAAGTAAATTTTATGTTATTTGTGGCAATGAAAGCACCATCGGTGTAGCTCATGAAGCAGCATTGAAGTTTGGGGAAGTTCACTATACTCCTACAATTAGTATGGATATAGAACAAATATTCCATGGACCATTAGTAATGTGTAATAAAGATACTACAATATTAGTAACCGCTAGCAATATTAATATAGACAGTAGAATATCTGATCTATTTAAGGCAAGTAGGATTATTGGTAGTACATCAGTACTTTTTACAACCGAAAAAAGCAGTGTGACTAATTCTAATTATGTGTTTCATATGCCAGATTGCCATGAACTCTTAGTTCCATTACTGTACACTTTACCAATGCAACTGATTAGCTATTATATCTCAATAAACAAAAAACTAAACCCAGATTACATCCGTAGAGATCAGTTAGCCTATAAAGAAGCGCGTGAAGCCTATGAATAAAAAACTTGTAGCAAAAACTGTTAACCCTCATGGGGTAATTGATAGGATAAAATCTCAAAATGCCGATAAAGAAGTTTTTAGAATCGGTATTAGCGCTAATTTAGGTGGGCATACAAGAGAATTGTATTCAGGGGTAGGGCTTGCAGTTCAAGAATATTTAAACGAAGAAGAGAGAGCTTATAACATTGAATTATTATGGGAAGAGAGCTCATTCGAACAGGGTTCTACAAGAAGGGCAGCAAACCTGTTAGTAAATAGAGGGGCTGAAGCTATAATTGGCCATTTGAGCGCAAATCAATCACTTGTAGCAGCTAGTATATATTCAGATATAGGCATTCCCTTTCTTGCTCCCGGCACTACACACCCTCTGTTAACTGAACAAGGGTACGATAATATCCTTAGAGTCTGTGGTAGAGATGAGAATATGGCTTCTGAAATGGTCAAGTTTGCGAAAAAATTGGTCTGTAATAATCAATTACAAATCGTTTATCAGCAAAATAATTATGGTGAACAGTTATCAATGTTACTTAAGAGATCAATAAAAGAAAAAGGTCTTCATGTTAAAAAATCCTTAATAATTAGTGAAAATGTGATAGCAGATATTGACAATGAAGATACCATATTATTTGCAGGCACTTATGAAGGAGCAGTATTATTAACGGAGCAAATAAAAAAATCTAATTTTAGGGGTGCGGTTATATTTGGTGATGATATTTTTGTTGCTGACTTCCCAATTCTTATAAATGATAGCAAACAACTTTATACGGTTTCGACAAAGAAAGAACTCTATAGCGTTAATTATGAGGAATTCTCTAAAAAGTATAGCGAATTAGCCTGTATGAATCCTGCCGCTTATTCGGTTACAAGTTATCTTGCAGCAAAGATTCTACTAAAAAATATCGAAATATTGAAAAAAGAGGGTTATAAAAAGCTAGTAAACAGGTTAAAAAGTGGTGTTTTAATAGGGAACAAGGAAATTTCTTTTTCACCAAATGGAGATGTTTTAGATTTTGAGTGGGATATTTACAGAATAAAAAACAAAGGATTCTTAAATGTGAATAGGAGTGATTTATAATGCCAGTTTTATTTTCATTCGGATTAACTTGTAATTTAGATACTGCAAAGAAAGATTTAGGTAATTGGAAAAAATATTCTAAAGCAGTTTTAAAAGATCATATCTATACATTTTCAGGGTTCCACCCGGACTTCAATGGAGGAACATCAACTGTAATTCATAAGGACGGTGGAGAAGTATTAGGAATTGCATTTGAAATCAATGAAAATCAAGTTAATCTCCTTACGGATAATGACTATGGTTATGAATTAAAGGAAAAAGAGATACTTATTTCAGATAAAAAAGTAAAAGCTTATATTATGGAACCTACAATTGTTGAAGAATTAAGAGAGCCTTCTTTGACTTACTACGAAAGTGTTAAATCTGCTTTAAATCAGCACTATCCAAAAGAAATTGTAGATCGTTATTTGGAGAGGGCGCTTAAAAGAACAAAGAAGCAAGGGGTGAATATCCAACGGTATAATCCTGATAGTTACAAGCATGAGTATGGTTCGTTACTAAGAAGAATATATCCTTGGGATAAGAGCCGTAAATCACCATTTGGTTCGGGATTTATAATAGTACAACCTGGAGAAACAACACAACCCCACAATCACGATGAGGAAGAAACTTTTATCATCCTTGAAGGAGAAGGTGTTATAAATGTTGATGGAGAAACACAAAAAGTATACCCAGAAGATGTTATTTACTTCGAGCCTTTCTCTGTCCATTCACTTCATAATACAGGGAATAAGGAACTAAAATTTTTGGCAGTTTGGTGGGGAGCTGTTGGAGTTGAACAGTATCAATTGGAAAATAAAAATTGGAAACAATAAGGAGGGTAAAAAAATGAGTAAAATGTTTGTTACAGCAACACCACCTACACCTAATGGTGACCTTCATATCGGTCATTTAGCAGGACCTTATCTGGGAGCAGATGTTTATTCACGTTTCAAAAAACTACAAGGTAACGACGTTTCTTATATAACTTATGGCGACGATAACCAAAGTTATGTATCTACGACTGCTAATAATAAAAAGATAGATCCAGTTGCAATGGTTGAAAACAATAACACTACTATAATGTCTACATTAAGGGCAGCTAATATTGAAGTGGATTTATATAAAACACCACTAGGTAATAACAAACATACAAATTATGTTTTAACATTCTTTTTAGAACTATATAATAGTGGGAAATTAAAAAAGAAAACTAAGGATATTTTATACTGTGAGGATTGTAATTTATATTTGTATGAGTCATTTGTTAAAGGATTGTGTCCCTATTGTAAAAATGAATCATCTGGTAACTTATGTGAAGCTTGTGGCCAAATAAATGATCCAATTGAATTAGAACACCCAACTTGTACTATTTGTGGAACAACGCCTAAAACAACTCAATATACTGGACTTTTTTTTCCGATCAATGAGTATAAAGATAAGTTAAAAAAATTTTATTCATCTAGAACTACTTGGAGAGCTCAATTGACGGAATACTGTAATTATATCGTTTCAAAAGATATTCCAGACTATCCAGTAACCTATCCTTCAAGTTGGGGAATTCCAGTTCCTATTGAAGAGTTCAAGGGACAAGTAATAAATGTGTGGTTTGAAATGTATCCAGGGATTTTAGAAAGTATTGAATCAGATAATATATATTCCGATAATTATACAACTAACAGTACCTTAATACAATTTCTCGGCTTTGATAACAGTTTCTTTAATTCTGTATTGCATATCGCTAGTGCATTTGCTATAGATAGAGATGAGTTATTACCTGAGCATATTATTACTAATTATTTTTATTTGCTTGATGAAAAAAAATTTTCTACTAGCAAAGGACATGCTCTTTGGGGTAGTAAAATCTTACAGAATATTCCATCAGATAACCTAAGATTTTATTTGTCTTTAACCAATCCTGAACATATGCAAACTAATTTCTCTTTAGACAATTTTTTTAAAGCTAACAAGAAAATGACTAATAAATGGGAAGAAGCAATAAATAGATATGTTGATATAGTTAATCAAGATTTTAAGGGAACGATACCAAAAACTGATTCGATACACTACCAAGCTACCAGCCTGATACAGAGAACAAAAAATAATTTAGAAAGATATTATGATTTACAACAATTTAGTTTACGAAAAGCCGCTCATGAATTAGAAGATTATATGGATTCTATAAAAGACTATTTGGATAGGATAGTTATACCTTTGAAAGATAAAGATGTTCATATGTATAAACGACATGTAGCTAACTTTAGTTATATACTAAGTTCTCTAGCTATCTTCTCTTTCCCCATAATGCCGAATTTCTCGAGAAAATTATATAGAAACTTAGGGGCAAAAGATTCCGACTTAAAATGGGAAAACCTATATAATATCGATACATTTACCGAAGTTGGAAATGAAAAGCAATTTTTTTTCTCCGTCATATCTAGGAGAAAATCATGAAAAAGATAAAAGTTCTCAAATTTGGTGGGAATTCTTTGCGAACAATTTCAGACCGCAAAAATATTGTTAAGACTATTAGTAAGGAAAGAGATAATGGGTTTAATTTAATTATAGTTGTATCTGCAATAGGGAGATTGGGGGATCCTTATGCAACTGATACACTATTAAGACACATTAAATATAATGTATTATCTCCAAGAGAAGCAGCGCAAATTACTTCTTGCGGTGAAATTATTTCGAGTATTGTATTGAGTTCACACTTAAATTCCTTAGGTATAAAGGCATCTGCTTTGACAGGGGCAAGAGCTGGAATGAAAACATCTAATGATTATTTAAATGCAAGGATAATATCTATAGATAAAAAAAATATAGATAACCTAATTAATGAGGGTATAATTCCAATAGTAGCTGGATTCCAAGGGCAAAATAGCTATGGTGAAACAACCCTACTTAGTAGGGGAGGAAGCGATGTAACTGCAGCAGCCATATCCCAAACTTTCGATGCTTGCCAGTTGGATATTTATACTGATGTACCTGGAATCATGACTACAGATCCTAAAATAACAAATTCTGCAAAAACATTAAAACACCTAAATTATGACCAAGCCTTAAAGATTGCTACTAGTGGTGGTAAAGTAATTCATCCAGAAGCAATTAGATGGGCTAAAGAAAATAATATAGAGATTAAGATTAAATCTTTATATAGTACACAAGAAACTACTATTACTGAAAATACAAATTATAATCAAACGCGAGGTAGTATCATTTGCCTTACAACAAATTCAATGGATGACAAAAAAGGAAAAATAACGATTATAGGCGATAGATTAAATAAGAATCAAGATATTCATAGTTATATTTTATACGACGACCTGAATATTCAATCATTTTCTTTTTTGCATGATAAAATCGAGTTAATATTACCAAAACATAATGTCAACAATTGGGTAAAAGTGTTTCATGAAAATTTTATTGAATGATTTATAAAAAATTAATAGACAACTCATGCCTATTGGTACGGAGTTGTTTATTAATTAATGTGTTATAAAACAATTCCAATATAGTTTTATCAGTATATTAACCTCCACAAGAAAAAGGTCGCATACGATTCATACCCTTTCCAAGATGAGGCAATTTTTTTAATTTCATTAATTGATGGTTTTTTATCTAAACCTCCAACTAATTTTATAGCATTATGTAGACCCACATCGTTTATAGGAAAGGCATCAAGATATCTTACACACCTTAATAAGACATAGTTTGCGGTCCATGGACCAATTCCTTTTATTTCAGTTAGAGTATTAACAGCTTCATCAATATTAGATAGTTGCAATAATTTCTCTTTTGATACTTTTTGGTTATCAATAGCACGTGCAATTTCTTTAATGTATTCACATTTTCTTCTTGACATTCCTAATTTAAATAATTCATCAATGCTTTCAGAAGCTATTATGCTTGCGGTAGGAAATAACCAATAATCCTCATTATCATAGTTAATTTTTTTGCCATATTTTTTAATAAATCTATCTTTTAACGTAGTGGCAAAAGTTAAATTTATCTGCTGACCTAAAATAGCCCATACAAAGGCCTCGAAAATGTCAGGTATTCCTATATTTCTCAAACCATAAAATTTTGATAATGGGAGCTGAAGGTACTCGTCATTCTTAGCAATGTCGTAGAAAGTTGTTAGATTTGTATCTAAATCAAGCCAGTCTCTAACATACAATATAATCTTATTTTCCGTTATTTCGTTGAACTTTTGATTAAAATCCTCAATATCAATAACTAGTTCATTAGAATATTCATAAACCTTTAAAAAAAATGGATTTTCATCTATGACAATAAATCGTTTTACACTTTTATGATCAGTATGAAATAATCCATCTTCTGTACTTTTTAAATAGTTCAGATTCATATTAAAAGAAAAATCCTTGGGGTAAGATATGCTCTTTTTTATTAACATTATGAAAACTCCTTTGGAACATAATAATTATAAAGTTAGCACAAATACACATAGCATAATGTTGTTATCTTGCTTTCATATTCTTATTTACTTGTAAAATTAAAACGGATGAAATAAACTGAATTCTAAATTAAAAATGAAAGGAAAATAGTTTATGTCCCAAATATATTGGACCTACTGGAGTTTAAATAATCAAAAGGGTATTATGGCGTGTTCAGATAAAGGTTTAGTTTATCTAGGTTCGCCTAACGAGACATACAATCATTAAGGATTGGTTAAAATACTCTAATCTGACAAATATATTTCATGATGAAGCTAAATTTAGTACCTATAACTTACAATTAACAGAGTATTTTACAGGAAAAAGGGAATTTTTTCATTAAACATGACCTCAAAGGGACCAAATTTCAAATTGAATTTTGGGAAACATTAAAATAAATTCCATTCGGAGATACTATTAGTTATTCAGAAATAGCTGAAAGATTAGGTAAGCCAAAGTCATATAGAGCAGTAGCTTCAGCAATTGCAAAAAATCCACTATTAATTATTATTCCTTATCAGCGAGTTGTGAATAAAAATGGTAAAAATACTGGTTATAGAGGAGGAATAGATTTCAAACTCAAATTAATTCAATTCGAAAGAGATTTAACACAACAATAGGTTACAGGAAGCTCTACTATATAATGACCATTTTTGATTTAAAATAGACTTTTCTTATTGGATAGAGGTGTTTGTTTTGTTTCAATAATAACAAATTTAAAAATGGACTTATATCTATTTGTGTATAACGCATTGTAATATTAAGTGCAACACCTAAAAATGTGGCTAGAACAAAACAGCCCACAACAGTTTCGTGTAAGATGTAAGTAACCACACCAACACGTACACGGGGGTACTGTTATGAGCTACAAACATCTTACCACATTTGAAAGAGCACGTATAGAAACATGAAATGATCAAGGAATGTCTATACGTACAATTGCTAAAAAACGTAATCGATCACCATCCACCATCTCAAGGGAATTAAAACGTAATATACAGGAAGGTTCTTATCCATCTGAAGATGCCCATGAGAACTATAACAAGCGTAGACTAAATTGTGGACGTATTGGTAAATGGTCTCCAGAACTAGCGAACATCATGAATGAAAAATTGAAGCTTACCTGGTCACCAGAACAAATTGTCGGACGCTTATTTCAGGGGGCGATTAGCTTCAAAACCATTTATCGTTGG
The DNA here is from genome assembly GCF_018075365.1 of Virgibacillus pantothenticus. Lineage (GTDB taxonomy): Bacteria > Bacillota > Bacilli > Bacillales > Amphibacillaceae > Virgibacillus > Virgibacillus pantothenticus. Next base: position 3,809,016 of record NZ_CP073011.1, on the reverse strand, counting down.
ATATATCAAGGATGGTTAAACAAAAACTTGAGTGTTCTACGTCATAAAGGAAAGCGGCAGAAACCCCAAGAAACAAGGGGACGCTTTAATGTTAGAACATCTATTACCAAACGGCCAAAAGAAATTAGAAAGCGAGAAACCTTTGGTCATTGGGAGCTTGATAGCAAATGACATCAAGTTGAGAATACTCCCCTGATATATAATCTTTTACAGCTGCTTGTATTAAAGCTTTAGAATATGATTTCCATGTCCTTGAGTTCTCCAATCCATTGAGACCGTATTTCTCATATTTCTCAGCCCAATCATACAGAGTTACATCCGCAATTCTGCATTTTGAACATAATTCTTTTATGGTATAATCTTCATTCTTATATGCCTTTAACACTTCATACTTAAACTGGCTAGAGTAAAATTTGTATTTACCGGACATAAAAAACTCCCTGTGATAACAGATTTTTATTTTTTAATCTGCCTACCTTAAGGGGAGCATATCAAACGGAAAGGGGTTGAGGAAAATCAGTGGAAATCAAGAATTAACAAAATTGGAAAGCGAGTGGAAGCCCCATTTTGATCGACTTACCGCCCTGAGCCGTCAAGGGAAAAGACACTCGATTTAATCGAAAAAATCAAAAGTATGGAACAGGAGCAAAGTCCAGTTGATTTACGTAAAGAGCTAGAAACGACGCAAGATAATCTTTCGACTAGATCCAAAATAGTCAATATGTTTTTATCACAATGGAATTTTTATGGTACGGTTAGTTGGGGCTAATGACAGGATTACTCATGATTGTTATCACTTTTACCATTAGTGAAAATTATGGTGCTGCTGGAGCTGGCTTTTTAAGTTGGATGAAGTGGATATCACTTCTTGTTATTGCAGTTATTGGCTATTCGTTTCGCCCTAAAAACGAAGGAAATGAGATTATTGAAATGTTAAGCTATTACCCAATTATTCAACAAATATTCACCCGTTTTATCATTGTAATGGGTTTTCAAGTCGCTCTGACCCTGCCGTTAGTTTTATTGTTATAGGAAAAGAAAGTACGACATTGTATTTAGTTAGCTCCGTTATACCTGTTTTCTTTTTTGGTGTAATCGGTTTTGTGACAATATTATGGTTAGGACAAAAATTAGGTTTAGCTTTAACATTGTTTATATGGTTCAGTCAAGTGTTCATGAAGAAAAAGCTTTTGTTTCAAACTCCAGGCGATGATTACTTTCTAGTCATCCATATGATGATTTTTGGAGTTTCTATCCTTTTATTAAGCAGTGTGTTATTGAAAAGACGTTTTTCGGTGAATACGAAATGAGGATAACGGTAAGCAATGTAGCATATACATGGATAATACGAAGATTTTAAATGGTATTTCGTGCTCATTTTCAAAAGGAATAACGTATGTAGTTGGAAATAATGGGGCGGGGAAAACGACACTTTTAAAGCTGCTCGCTACTGCACTGCAACCAGAATATGGGGAAATCAACTATTCGTTCTTAGTTCGAGACAAGCAGATTGGGACGTATAGAAAGAATTTAGATATTGAAGAAATTAGGGAAATCATTGGTTTTCTTCCACAACATTTTACAGGTCATCTTGATATGACGGTGGGAAGGTATGTAAAATATATCGCCTATCATAAGGGAGTGCCTTGAGAATTTGTAAAAAAGACGGTGGCACACTGGCTAAAGGAGAGCGAATTAACTCAATTAAAGCGGAGGAAGATAAAGCATCTATCAGGGGGACAACGGCAAAAAGTTGGTTTAATCCAAGCGCTAATAAATCTTCCGCGAATTTGTATATTGGACGAGCCGTTTGAGGGATTGGATATGAAGGAACGGAGTTATTTTCAATCTATACTCCAGCGACTAGCTTATCATAGTATTGTAATCATTAGTACTCATTTGATTGATGAGCTTCAGCAATCTAGTGAAGATACATTACTTTATTTAAGCGAAGGAAAAGTTGCCTATTTTGGAGATTTGAGAGTACTTGATACTATAAAAAAGGAATTACGGAAAACAGGAATCGACTAAGCTCTAATTTGAAACAAATTCCTTAAGCAAATGAAGCTAAGTAGTGATAAATATATTTAAGACCACCAAAACGTCATCCTCCGTCAGATGGCGTTTTAAGCTGTGAGATGAATGTGTTTCGTGACTAAACCTTCCTCCCTAACATGTTCTATCTCTTGGTGACGATTGCTTACAGTTTACATCCATTTCGGAAGCATAGTCTCCTAACTGTACCTTCAGATTAATGAAAGTCTGGTAGCAATGTATAATGGACGATTTCTCCGTAGGAACCCGTTATGGATTTTTTTCTTTCAGGATGGAGATGGTGGTTTTATGCACCGAAAGATAGCGAAGATGATAACAAATCATGCCTGTTTTTTCCTTAACAACAAAGTGTTAATGTGTTTTACCTTCATTAACGAGATATTTCAGGTGGAAATTTAAATTTCTATAAAAAATCGTACATTTAACTATAAACAATAGAAAATAGCTACCGATATAAATAATGCATCATCAAAAAAAATAGTTTATCTAACTTTAGAAGAAGCGTTGGACAAAAATTATCCTTATGGATGAGCAAGGATTCAAGGCAACATGGAAGTACAAAAAAATCTCTGGAAGAAAAGGACTAAGTACAATTCCAGAAGATTTTAAAATGATGCCCGAATAAATTCATCTCGATAATAACTCCTATTATCAGGAGATTATTATAAATCAAACTAGCATTTCACAAGGATGGGTCTTGCTAGTAAAACAAACACATGGAGGTAGAAAAGGTATGATTATTAATCACAACATTGCAGCGTTAAACACACATCGTCAACTTTCTAACAACAACAACGCTGTGCAAAGCTCACTGGAGAAGCTTTCTTCAGGACTAAAGATCAACAAAGCAGGAGATGACGCAGCAGGTTTAGCAATCTCTGAAAAAATGCGTGGTCAAATTCGCGGGTTGGAAATGGCACAAAAGAACGCCCAAGACGGTATTTCTTTAATCCAAACAGCTGAAGGTGCGATGAATGAAACTCACGCAATCCTTCAACGTATGCGTGAATTGGCAAACCAATCTTCTAACGATACAAATACGGATCAAGACCGTGCTGAGCTACAAAAAGAAGTAGATCAATTAGCGAATGCATTAAATGATATTTCTGAGGACACAGAATTTAACACGAAAAAATTACTTGATGGAACGTTAAAAGATGCAACATTCCATGTTGGAGCAAATGAAGGCCAAAACTTAAAAGTTTCCATTAGTAATATGAGTGGTACTGAGTTGAAAGTAGCTGAAACTTATAATGTTGACGATTTAACGTATCAGGATGCTACACAAGACGTCGATTATACAGTTGGTACTAATGGCGATGAAATTACCTATGGTAAAGAGACTGCAAAGTGGCAGGCTGCAGATCCTGATCCTGCTGGAGATGGTTCACTACCTGGTACACCTGCTGGTTATTACGATGGTGGAAAGCTAGTCCTTGAAGCAGATACAAAATTAACTGATGGAGAAACTGGAACAATTAAAGGTAAAGCTGGCGGTTACTACGATGGTGATAAACTAGTAATCGAAGCAGAAGAAGATAATTTGAGCGGAGAAGTAACAGTCGGTATCAACATTTCCTCTCAAGAAAGTGCAGATAAAGCCATTTCGACAATTCAAACAGCTATCGACAACGTATCTGCAGAGCGTTCTAAAATCGGTGCGGTACAAAACCGTTTACAACACACGATTAACAACCTAGGTACTTCTGCAGAAAACCTAACTGCTGCTGAATCTCGTATCCGTGACGTAGATATGGCTAAAGAAATGATGGCATTTACGAAAAACAACATCCTTACTCAAGCAGCTCAATCCATGCTTGCGCAAGCTAACCAACAGCCACAAGGTGTACTTCAATTACTTCGTTAATAAGTAAATGGAGAATAATTATATAAGATCGAAGCCTGCTCGTTATGAGCGGGCTTTTATCTATTTAGAGCAAGCAAAACAAACGTTACTTTATAAATAAATTTATGTTCCAAGGTAAAACTTAGTGAAGTAATACAGGCTTTTTAACATTATCTGATTTTGATGTACATTTAACCCTCTTGTCATTATAATGGAGAAGATGATAAAAGCTAATAAGATATAATCAAATAATGCTTACACCGATAAGTTTTATTGAAATAGTAATTAAATACAGCATTTTTAGTAGCTTTCACCCTCTTTTCTTCGATGCGTGGTTTAAAACTACATCTATTAGCGTCCCCATCTAAAAAACCTGCTACCCATCTTAGAATAGCTCAAGCAAAAATTTTAACATAATCTTAGGTATGGAAAGGAGTAAAGAAATGGCTAGTTTTTACGGAAAGCTGTCTGCAGAGGTTTATGATCTTGATAAGTATATCGGTAAATCTTACGGTGATGTGGAGTATTACTACGATCGGTTAAAAAACGTAAAAGGGAAAATTTTAGAACCGGCTGTTGGGAATGGGCGCATCTTGATTCCATTATTAGAACAAGGATTGGATGTAGATGGATTTGATCTTTCAGATGATATGCTAGATTTATGTAAGAAAAATAGTGACCAAGCAGGTTTTAAACCGAATATATATAAATGTAACATGGCAAATTTCTCGTTGACTCAAAAATACGCAGCTATTATTGTGCCAACTGGTTCCTTTTTACTCTTGCATAAGCGGGAAGCGTCCGTAGCTGCACTCCAATGCTTTTTTGATCACCTAGAGACTGGTGGAAAATTGATTGTAGACATTTTTCTACCAGATACGTTTAAAGAAGGATATGTATCAAAACGAACCATGCATAATCCAGAAGGTGACATGATTACGTTGGAAGAAACGTTAGTAAAAGTGGAACCAATTCATCAGTTCTCTATTTTTCATAATAAATATGAAAAATGGAGCGAAGGTAAACTGATAGATTCAGAGCTCGAGATATTTCCGCTAAAATGGTATGGAGTTGAAGAATTTCGTTTAACTTTAGAAAAAATCGGTTTTAAGAACATCATTGTTTCTTCCGATTATAAGTATAATCAATATCCTACTAAAGCAGATGATATTATTACGTTTGAAGCGATTCGACCGTAAAAGAGTTAGATAGTTAGTAATTATAAACACAATTAGAGATCCAAACCTTTGCAGGAGGAAAAAAGCATATGCTTTTGTGAATGAAAAATTGATTCTGTAACTTTTGAAGTTATTTTCGAACAAAAAACTAAATTAATTTAATAATGTTCGTGTTTAGTTGACAATTATGTTGGGAAATCGTATGATTATCCTGTGTTAATTAAATAGACGCGTATAATTTGGGGATAGGGCTCAAAGTTTCTACCAGACTGCCGTAAATAGTCTGACTACGCAAGAGATACTGATTGCAGGATGATCAAATGACTGGTTTTTTTTGGGATATCCTTATGAATCAACAAGCTCTTGGGTGCAGACCTGAGAGCTTTTTTCGTTCTTGCGTCTTTTTTCGCTAAAATTCACCAAAAAGTAGCTCATAGCACAAAAGAAACCTTGTGAAAACTGTATCCAACTACGTCCTAAAGAAAGTATCAATTTTGAAAAAAATGCCAGTCCATCAGATAGCTGGCAATAAAAGCTTGCAAAATGAGAGGAGAAACATCATGAAAAAGTATTTTCGTTTTGACGAACTTGGAACAAATTATCGGACCGAGTTTATGGCGGGATTAACGACCTTTTTAGCAATGGCTTATGTTTTATTTGTTAATCCATCTACATTAGCGTTAGTAGGTATTGAGGACCTTCCTAGTGGCGTTACGCGTATGGATCAGGACGCTGTATTTGCAGCTACAGCTATTGCTGCAGCGGTCGGTTCTCTATTTATGGGACTCATTGCGAAATACCCGATCGCATTAGCTCCGGGAATGGGTTTAAATGCATTTTTTGCTTATACGGTCGTATTAGGATATGGCATACCTTGGGAAACAGCGCTTAGTGGTGTACTAGCTTCTGGACTGATCTTTGTTGTTCTAACACTAACTGGGCTGCGTGAAAAAATTATTAATGCGATTCCGGCCAATTTAAAAATGGCGGTAGGTGCAGGAATTGGCTTTTTCATTGCCTTCATTGGTTTCCAAAATTCCGGCATTATTGTTGCAAATGAAGCGACATTACTCGGATTAGGGGATCTTACAACGCCGACAGTGCTTTTGGCTATTTTTGGCTTAGTGGTATCGATTATTTTAATGACGATTGGAATTCGTGGTGGCATTTTTTACGGAATGATTATTACAGCTATTGCTGGTATGGTGACTGGATTAATTACACCGCCATCAGGCTTAGACGGAGTTGTCAGCAGTGTTCCTAGCTTGGCGCCTACATTTGGACAGGCGTTTGTAAACTTTGGAGATATTTTTACACTGCAAATGTTGGTCGTCATTTTGACCTTTTTATTTGTTGACTTCTTTGATACGGCAGGTACATTAGTAGCCGTTGCTAATCAAGCAGGGTTAATGAAGGATAATAAGCTGCCACGTGCTGGAAAAGCATTGTTTGCTGATTCTGCAGCTACCGTTGTAGGTGCTACACTAGGTACATCAACGACAACGGCTTATGTGGAATCAACTGCTGGGGTTGGAGCTGGTGGACGTACTGGTTTTACAGCTGTTGTTACAGCGATGTTTTTCTTACTTGCATTATTCTTTTCCCCTTTATTAAGTGTTGTCACACCAGAAGTAACTGCCCCTGCATTAATCATTGTAGGTGTATTAATGTCTTCGGCTTTAAAAAATATTGAATGGGATCAATTTGAAATAGCTGTTCCAGCGTTTCTAATTGTGATTGCTATGCCGTTAACATACAGCATTGCAACAGGGATTGCGATTGGATTTATTTTCTATCCCATTACGATGGTGCTAAAAGGGCGAGCCAAAGAAATTCACCCGGTGATGTATTTCTTATTTGTTATTTTCATTTTGTATTTTGTCTTTTTAAGCTAAAAATTTGGACGAATAAAATGACTTTTCCCAAGTCTTCTTGGGAAAGGTCTTTTGTTTATGATTATAAAGCACTACGTTATTAGCATGTAGCCGATAGTAAGATTTTCCTTTCCACCTTGCGAAGTAATAACGAGGAAGAAACATTCCACCTGCAGGCACCTACTGCCTGATTTTATCCAAAGTAATTAAGTTATATCTTGGAGATATCAATCAAGCCCACTGAAAAATTGTAAAGTGAATTTTCCATCAGTAGGGGGGTATTTCTCCTCACTGAATACCGTAATGGTATGACCTAAAGGCTGCTTACGAAATAGGGTATTTAGGAGCTGTTTGCTCCCACTTCAACTTGTTGCTGTACAGGTTATCCAACTCCTGAAGTAGGAGTCTTACCGCACCTTAGATAAAATCAGAAAAACAGATAAACTAAATATCACCATTTGCAGTGAAGGATTCGACTACTATTTATATATATCTGTTGGAAATGTATTATTATAAAGATCAACTCTATCAGTGGTCTCGCCCCAATCTAGTGTAAAAAGACGAGACCCCTTCACTTTATATTTCCTTTTCTAATTGTGTTAGGAGATGCAATACTTCATCAGATGCTGTTTGTAGCTGGGCAAAATAGCTTTTTGTCTCTGCGCGTTTCCTTTGTTCATAGCTTTGGACGGCTAGCTTCGCATAATGATGTACTTGACGATGTGGTTCTTCCAGTTGCAGGAATACAGGGTTGTCTTTTATATGGGACGGTAAATCGCCATAATACCATTTACCGAGTCGGCATGCTTGATGAGAAGCGACTTGCTGGGAATCAATCGTCTCCAAATCAAGCAACATATTGTATACGCGCCATTTCCATAGCATATGGTCAGTTTTCGCTGCTTCGATAATATCTTTTGCTTGAAAACGGATATTATCAAAGAACGTTAATCGATATGCATCCATTTGCTTGCTTAATTGCAGAATTGTTTTGGCTGTCTCTATTGCAACCTCTTGTGTAGTCTGACCCATTTCGAACATCATGGCGTTTCGATCAGCAATTTCTGTTACTGCCGATGTTTGTTCTTCTGTCATGGCAGCTATTTGTGAGGTAGAACCATTAATTGCTTGTATCGCTGCGATGATATCTTGTAGTGCTTTTTCGCCATCTTGGGAATCGGATATAGCACCTTGAATAAGCGCATCCGTATTGTCCATTTCTGTTGTGACGAGGCTGGCAACTTGATATAGAGCGTCCATATTTCGTTTGATTTGTATGGTTTGTTCTTTTGTATGTTCTGCTAGATTTCGAACCTCTTGAGCGACAACCGAAAATCCTTTTCCATGTTCACCTGCTCGGGCCGCTTCAATACTGGCATTTAAGGCTAGCAAATGGGTTTGGTCGGTAATATCTTCAATCACGTTAACAATATGTTGGGTTTGTTTGATTTCATCATTTAAGCTGTTCATTTGCTTTTCAATCTTATTATATACTTGCCCCATTTTATTCATATCTTCAAGTGCTCCATGAACCACTTGTTTGCTTTTTTCTACAGAAGAAACTGCTTCTTCTGTTTCTTCAGCGACTTTTGTAGCGTGTTCGGCTACTTCATTGACTGAGGCACTGACTTCCTCTGTAGCAGATGTTACATTATGGCTTTCTTCCACAATGTTTTCCATCTGATTAATTAACTGCTCTGTCGTATCTAACTTAGTTACGCCATGAAGTAAATCTGAAATATTGGATAGGAATGATTTAAAAGTTTCTTCTATATGCGCTTGCACCATTAGCTGTTGATCAAAACCTGCCCGTTTTTGAATAGCGAGGGACATAGAAATCATTTGTTTTTGCTTACGTCTTGACTGTTTGAGTAATAAAGAGGTCATATGTTGGATGAGTAGGTTATGTGCCCCAATGAATTGATCGACAGTTATACGGAAATGGCTAAGTTGATTTCCCATTTCCATCCGCGAACGTATATACCTGACGTCAATATTTGCATTAAAGAAATCCTCTACATATGTATCGATGAGATTTTCTAATTGGTCCTTTGGGACATGTTGCTTTATGGTCCCATTTTGTTCAGTAACGGAAGCAAGATAATTGTAAAAAACTTCTACATATTCTTTTTTATAAGGAATTAGAATAGCTGCCGCTTGTTGTACGAACTCTAGTGTTTCTTGAGTTACTCCCATCAGCGCTAATTTTTTAGTCATATTTTCTTTGTCATTTGTTTGATCCAATGAGTCAGGTTTGGTTGCCATTATATTTTCCAATGCTGTCTCCCCCTATTAGTGTGAATAGAAAAGTTGTCCCTTAATAGTAATAAGGTTGTTTCTAACATTACATTCTACCGGGAACATTCCCTGCAGATCGCGCAATTAATAAAAGCGGTTTCAAAATACACGGATTGAAAATTCCTGTTATGTGGGATGAAATCGACACTTCCATCAACTACAAGCAAATCACTTTCTTGGCTGTTCAGTGAGCATAGACTTAAAAGAATGATAGTTCTTTTTAACTAATAAGTCAATAAAAACAGGTATAAAGAATCATTTATGAAGTGCGAGAAAAATAAAAAAGACCAAACACTACAGTTGAAGATAATGACCCTACGAAGTTAGATTTTTAACGCTAACCTTCGGGGGGCAGTATCCAGTGCTTGGTCTCTACATAAAGAGCAGCTTATTTACTTTTTTCATGTATATAAGCTTCTTTTCCATAAGGCAGCAAATGATAAATGGTAATTAAAATGGTTCCGACTAAAGCTATTCCGCCCATAGCAGCATATAATGTACCGCCACCGTAAGAATCTATCATTGCGCCGCCAAGTAAGGAGCCTATAATTCCTGAAACACCAAAGAACGTTGCAAAAAATACAAGATGACCGGTAGATTGCAATAATTTAGGCACGAGACGGGATATATAGTTAAAGGAAGCTAAATAGAAAGTCCCGAATGTTAACCCGTGCATGAATTGTAGGCTAATAATATGCCAAGGACTGTCTGCTGAGCCATAAATAAACCAGCGGATACTATATAAAACACCAGCAATAATGACAAACACAAGTGGATGATACTTTCTAAACCAATATCCTGCAGTAGCAAAAACGATGGCTTCCGTAAGTACGCCGACAAACCAAGCCACACCGACTAAGCCTTCACTTCCTCCTAACTGTTCAATATATAAGCCAATAAAACTATCATTGGCACGATGCGTCACGCTTAAAAACATAATAAAAAATAAAAATATAAGAAAAGGTTTACTTTTTATAAGCAAGCTGACATCCTTTAGTTTGACAGGGTCTGATTCTACTTTTACATCTACGAGCTTGAAGCTGACGATAAATGCCAGTACTCCGAAAAACAAGTAAGGAATAATCATATATTGAATCCCGGCTCTTGTAAGAATTTCGCCGATTACTAGCGAGGAAACTGCAAAGCCAATGGAACCCCATAAACGAATGGTTCCAAATGAAACGCCAAGATCATGAGATCTTCGCTGTGCGAGGCTATCTCCTAATGCACCAATAGGTGTTACGAAAAAATAAAATATAGCGCCGACAGTAAGAATAGGCAGCAGTGTGTCCATTTGAAAAAAGACCACACTCATAACTAATAAACCGATGAGGCATACTTGGATGACGCGCTTTACTGTTTTAAATTTATCACTCATGTATCCCCAAAACGGCTGAGCGATGATGGAAGCCATAGGACCAACTGCCAGAACATAGCCGATTTCTGTACCATCTAATCCTTTGTACTTTAAATATAAAGGTAAGTAGCTAAGGATAATGGTATTGGTAGCATGAAATGCAAATAATAACATTTTTAGTGGTGTTAACGATGCATGTTTAGACAAATCTCTCTCTCCTGACTTGAATGAAGTGAAACTTTATTTAGCAGTATTTTTAACCTGATAACCTATTACATGTTATACTGAAAGGTCATTGAACCAATCGGGGTTTTGGTGCCGTTACACCCGCATAGTTCTTTGTATCATTATTCCCACTAAATAAAGTAAGAGTCTTACGGCACCTTATATGCAGGAAAACGAATGGAATTCCACACAAATAGAAACTTCCAAAAGCAAAAAGGAAGTTTTACGGCAACTACAGACCAAGTGTGTTTATAATAGATGGAGGATGGAATGACAAGTAACGATAGCGTTTAAAATTAATTTTTAAAGAAACGGTTTAAAAAGAAAATGAATCCCGATTGTATGGTTCGTTTATTTATGAAGATCGCCTGTACATCATGATAAATCCATCTGCTGCCATTGTAACGAACTTCTTCCACTGTTTGGGAAGTATATGGCAGGCAGGCTTCACATATGATCTAAAAATTGATGAGCTAGTGTTTAAGATGAATGGACTACCTACGTATGCCATAATCGATGGATAAATGCATCTCTTCCTGATTTAGCTCGGTCTGCTTGGTAAGCCGCTTTATTTTTTTGATAGAAATCTTGATGATATTCTTCTGCTGGATAAAAAGTTGTAGCTGGCAATATCTTCGTAACAATTGGCTTCGAGAACTTTCCACTTTGTTCTAGCAGCCGCTTCGATGCTTCTGCTAAGGATTTTTGATCTTCATCATGGAAAAAAATAGCAGTTCGGTAAGCATCTCCACGATCATGGAATTGTCCACCATCATCGGTCGGATCGATTTGCTGCCAAAAGATATGAAGAATGGTTTGGTATGATATAATGTTAGGATCAAAGGCTATTTCTACTGCTTCATAGTGTCCCGTGTTGCCCCGTTTTACTTCTTCATATGTTGGGTTTTCCAAGTGACCTCCTGTGTAACCAGAAATCACATGCTTTACTCCTTCCCATTGGTCAAATGGTTTTACCATACACCAAAAGCATCCGCCGGCAAAGGTTGCTCGCTGTATTTCAGTCATACGTATCCCTCGCTTTTTATCTCGTAAGGTGCTGTAAGATTCTCGCTTCAGAAGTTGGATAATCTGTACTGCAACAAGTCTAAGTCGGGAGATAACAGCACCTAAATATCCTATTTCGTAAGAGACCATTAGGGTCATACCATTACGGTACTAACAATCAGTGGGGGATGAATGAAAACTCCCACTGTTGAAGATGCACTTTATCCATGTGTGTTTGCAAGCTGCATTATTTTTATTAGAATAAAGATACTATATCATATTTTACAAGCGGGTGACAGAATGGTAGAACCATATATTCATAAATTGTTTAAGATGAAGGAATTATATGATCAAAATACAGCAAAAATTGAGGATGGGGATCCCAAGTACTTCGTAAATGAAGAAGTTCAAGGATCGATTTATTTAACGAAACAAGGGCTGTCTCTCTCAGAGGATGTTGATAAAGCGTTGTTTACGTATCCATGGAAGCATTATTACGATTGGGCTGATGTGTACCAATTAGACACGATTCAAATCGGAGATATCGGTGAAAACGTGTCTGTTTTAGAAATGGATGAATACTCCGTGTTTCTAGGGGATACGTATCAAGTAGGGGAGGCTGTCATTCAGGTGAGCCAACCTTATTTACCAACATGGAGGCTAGCAAAGCATTTACAGATGGAGGATTTTGCCTTGCAAATGCAACAGAGTGGACGTACGGGGTGGTATTTCCGGGTGCTTCAAGAGGGGGACATACAAGCAGAGCAAGATATGGAATTACTTGACCGACCATATCCACAGTGGTCATTAGCTGCATGTAATGAGGTTATGCACCGATTTAGGGAAGATTTGCGCTTAGCAGATGATTTATTGCAATGTGACGTACTAGGGAAAACATGGAAAACCTTGTTAAAAAAACGTTTGCGGGGGATACCGTTACGAACGAAAAGTCGTCTATTCGGACCAAAGTAAAAGTAATCTCGATTTTTGGACATACGAGAAGACGTAGCTTACAGCTTTAGGCGTTAAAAAATAGAACTATAGAGAATGGAATAGTTAATTACAACCAGTAATGACGCGTATGCATGTAAACAGAGCCCCTATCCGAGGCGAAAAGGATGGAGGCTTATATGGCATTTATAATCACCTCTCATAGGCTCCATATATAACCATTCAGGGTGCTGGGATATAAATCGAATATAAACTTGACAGATGAATAACGTACTAATATAGCTTCAGAAATATACGTAGACGCTGCGCGGAAGGAAAAGCATTGGAAAGACCTCGTAGTTCACTGGCGCGAAGAGGCTCACGAGCTGCATGTGAAAAAGCGAAGTATATTTCTGGAGCGTGTTATTTGCGCTATCCAGCATTTCTAGATAGTTCGTATTTTACTTTGATAAAAACTTTAATTAGTAAAAGATCCTAGCCTCTATCTTCATTAGTTATCTTCTAAAACATGGACATGAATACGATTTTTTCTGCTCGTTTCTGAAATAAGGCGATGTAATTGAATATAGACAAGTCCATGTTTATAAGTCGCTTTTATTTTATCGGCACGAACAGGAAATGGCAGGGTTATTTTTCTTTCGAATACGCCATAAAGAATTTCTTCTTTCACTACTGTTCCATGTGAATGGTCGATATCAATCGAGCCTCTTAATTCTAAGGTAGCGTAGTCTACATATATATCGAGCTTATCTAAGTCATGTAAACCAGGAATATTTACGATACAAAACAATTCATGGTCCGTTTGATAGATGTTAATTTGTGGTATTGTAGGTTTAATGAGACCTTCAAATTCATTCCAAAAGCTGTCACCGAAGAAATGATCCATGTTCTTTTTCCAATCCGCCATCTGCTGAAATGGATCCACACTATCACCTCGTTTTCTTTTACTAAGCATTTGGTATGTAACTGGGAGTAAAACGTGTCCTTCCTTCCTAAAGTTAAAACATAGGAGGGAAAAGTAACGATCCAGCTGCAAGTAAAATGCCCATTCGATTTACTAACAATTCATGGGAAAAAATGATACTTGAAGTTTTCCTCTATAGCCTATGCTGCAATATATTCCATTGTGCATGGCGATAGTACGCAAGCAAATAATAAAATTTTGTAAAACAATCATGAACAAAAAATTATTTCATATGAATGGAAAATGGGGTATGCTTAGAAAGCGAATTGAAAAAAAGGAATGAATAAGTTCGAGTTTACACCGTTTAATGACCGGTCATGATTTGTCTGCAGATGTTGGATGTAATATTCCTAAAAGCAAGCAGAGCGATGAATGCTATGTGTTTAAAACATCGGACTTTTGAACATCCTCTTAACTTAAGATATGGGAGGGCTTGATGTGTTAAGTAATGCAATTGTGATGGTAACCATCATTTTAGTAATTAATATCGTCTACGTTTCACTATCAACTGTACGGATGATTTTAACACTAAAGGGACGGCGTTATATAGCTTCCTTCGTTAGTATGTTTGAAATTGTTATTTATGTACTGGGACTTGGGCTTGTATTAGATAATCTTAATGAAATTCAGAATTTAATCGCTTATGCCATTGGTTTTGGAATAGGTGTCATTTGTGGTTCGATGATTGAAGAGAAGTTGGCGCTGGGATATATTACGGTGAATGTAATCTCTTCTAATCCAGACATTTCCTTTACGAAACAGTTGCGTGATAAAGGATATGGAGTGACAAGCTGGTATGCATATGGCATGGAGGGCGATAGGCTTTCCATGCAAATTTTAACCCCACGTAAGTATGAGCTCAGACTTTATGAAACGATTAAACAAATCGATCCGAAAGCTTTTATTATTGCTTATGAACCGAAGCAAATCCATGGAGGGTTTTGGGTTAAACAAGTACGTAAAGGCCGCTTAATGAACCCGAAGAAAAAGGCGGAAGCAGAACTGAAGCAGCAACAGGTTAAAACGAGTGAACAAAAAGGACAGAAATAAAGAAAGTACTGTTTTTCAAACGTATAGTACAGTATTAATCGAATTAATCATTAAAAACCGAACATTATTTTTTGTTAATGAAAATAATGTTCGTTCTTTTATTGACAGTTGTGCAATATCTTGTTATTCTTGAATCGACAATAAAACATCGGCTCCTCATATAAAACTGAGAATATGGCTCAGAAGTTTCTACCCAGCACCGTAAATGACTGGACTATGAGGGAAGTAGGATCGTGTGGCAGGCACGTCTGTTTCGTTGTACACAGAAACAGGTCTATTCTCTTCTCTCATCGATATGAGGGTAGCAGGATAGACCTGTTTCTTAATCTTGTAGAATAAGAAAGTATAAACTTAGGTGCTTGGAGATAACGAAATAACCGAATAGTCACGTCCGGCGCATGAGCCCAGCAACGATGCGACTTTAGAAATGCGCCCTCCGATAAGGCCTCATCGGTTCGTCACTAAGAGGAAGGCCGACTAAAAACGGGCTTGCCGCTCAGGCGTTGGCATACCCCTGTTTTTAGTGGCATGATTCCTTTATCCCGTAAAAAGGCGTTGGGGTAACAGCACCTAAATCCCCGATTCGTTCAACTAACAATCAGCGGGGATGGAAGAACCCCCCCGCTGATGGAAGGTTCACTTTATCTTTAGTTGATTCGTTCCATTCGCTACGTTGCTAAACGGGCGCCCCGCGCCTTTGTTCCACTATACAAAAGTATAAGATTTTTTGGTTTATAGTATAAGAAAACAAAGGCTTCCGCCATAAGACTTGGCGACAAGCCAAGTTTTTCTAAATAGAAGCAAGCGTATCTGTAGTCATTCGCAACTTATTTTCACATGCTATTAAAATAAAAATAATAAGGTGGTCAAAACAATGATTGGGGTAATCATGGGCAGTATTTCTGATTGGGATACGATGAAGCATACTTGCGATGTATTGGAGCAGTTGCAACTGCCATATGAAAAAGAAATTATGTCAGCACACCGTACGCCAGACGATATGTTTACATATGCGAAGTCTGCAAGAGAGCGTGGAATCAAAGTGATTATTGCTGGTGCTGGTGGGGCAGCTCATTTGCCAGGGATGGTAGCATCACAAACCAATCTTCCAGTAATCGGTGTACCCGTGGAGAGCAAGACGTTACAAGGACTGGATTCGCTATTATCGATCGTACAAATGCCTGCTGGTGTACCAACTGCTACCGTTGCCATTGGCAAAGCAGGTGCAAAGAACGCTGCGATTCTGGCAGGGCAAATTGTAGGTACATTTGATGAAAAAGTAGCAAGGCAGCTGGACGATTATCGAAATAAGATAAAGGCAGACGTTGCAGAAATGAGGGACGCACTTGCAAAGAAATAATGGTATCTTACCTCCTAAAACGATTGGAATTATTGGCGGCGGACAGCTTGGTCGGATGATGGCGATCGCAGCTAAATATATGGGTTACCGGATTGCAGTTCTTGACCCAACTGCCGATTGCCCGACAGCGCAAGTTGCGGACCATTCGATCGTTGCTGCATACGACGATATGGAAGCTGTAAAAAAATTAGCTGAAGTATCAGATGTGATTACGTACGAGTTTGAAAATGTAAATTTACCAGCAGCGGCTTTTTTAGAACAGCAAGGCAAGCTCCCACAAGGTGCTTACGCATTAGAAGTAACACAAAATCGCGAAAAAGAGAAAACAGTCATGCAAGAGCTCGGTTTACCCGTAGCGCCCTTTGCGATTGTTCGAAGTGCAGAAGAATGTGAACAGGTATTCCACAATTTCCCGCTTCCTGCTGTAATAAAGACGTGCAGGGGGGGATATGATGGCAAAGGTCAGCTAAAAATAGAGGATGCGTCGCAGATTGCCGCGGCTTGTGCGTTTGCAGAAGAACACTGCCATTGTATTATAGAGCAGTGGCTATCTTTTGATAAAGAGGTATCCGTCATTTTTACACGTTCTCAGATTGGTGAGATTACCTTTTTTCCCATTGCGGAAAATGAGCATCGGAATCATATTTTATATCAGACATCGGTACCTGCTGCGATTCCGAAAGTGGTAGAGAGGCGTGCGATGAAAGCAGTAGAAAAGCTGGCGCATCATATGAATATTGTCGGTACATTTGCTGTGGAGCTATTTATACAAGGAGAGGCAATTTATATGAATGAAATGGCACCACGCCCACATAATTCTGGACACTATACGATCGAAGCATGTACGGTTTCCCAATTTATGCAGCATATCCGAGCGATTTGTCAGTTACCGTTGCTTGAGGTTAGTCTTCTACAGTCAGCGATAATGGTCAATGTTTTAGGTGCAGAGTTGGAAGAAGTTGTTCAGCTTTTACCGAAAGCATATGCAGGCTTTGTTCATTTATATGGAAAAAAATCAGCGAAACCAAATAGAAAAATGGGGCATATTACCTTTATTGGCGATACAATAGAGAACGTGCAACAACAAATGAAGACATTTTGGGAGGCAAAATAATGATTGGACGTTATACAAGAGAAGAAATGGGAGCTATTTGGACGGAAGAAAATAAATTTAAAGCATGGCTTGAAGTTGAAATTTTAGCTTGTGAAGCTTGGAGCGAATTGGGTGTCATTCCCAAAGAAGATGTACAAAAATTGCGTGCCAACGCCTCATTTCATATCGATCGTATTTATGAAATTGAGCAAGAAACGCGTCATGATGTCGTTGCTTTTACAAGGGCGGTTTCGGAAACGCTAGGTGAAGAAAAGAAATGGGTACATTATGGGTTAACTTCTACAGATGTTGTAGATACCGCACTTTCCTATTTAATCAAACAAGCAAACAACATTATTCGTCAAGATTTACATCGGTTTATTAAGATTTTGAAAGAAAAGGCAATGGAGCATAAACATACCGTAATGATGGGAAGAACGCATGGAGTCCATGCAGAGCCGACTACCTTTGGATTAAAGCTGGCACTTTGGTACGAGGAAATGAAACGGAATCTGGAACGATTTGAAGCAGCCGCAACATCCATTGAGTTTGGAAAGCTATCTGGTGCTGTTGGTACGTATGCAAATATTGATCCTTATGTGGAGCAATACGTGTGCGATAAATTAGGATTAACACCAGCACCTGTATCTACACAAACCCTTCAGCGTGATCGTCATGCAGCTTATATTGCTACATTAGCTTTAATCGCAACGTCGATTGAAAAATTTGCAACCGAAATTCGCGGACTGCAAAAAACGGAAACGCGAGAAGTAGAAGAGCGTTTCGCTAAAGGACAAAAAGGTTCTTCTGCTATGCCGCATAAACGGAATCCAATCGGTTCAGAAAATATGACTGGTATGGCAAGAGTGCTGCGTGGTTACGTAACAACAGCTTATGAAAATGTCGCACTATGGCATGAACGGGACATATCCCATTCCTCGGCGGAAAGAATAATTTTGCCAGATGCGACCATCGCACTTGATTATATGCTGAACCGCTTTAGTAACATTGTAAAGAATTTAACGGTCTTCCCAGAAAATATGAAGCGAAACATTGATAAAACACATGGAGTTATTTTCTCACAACGTGTGCTGCTCGCTTTAATCGACAAAGGGATGAGTCGTGAGGCAGCGTACGACACGGTACAGCCAAAAGCGATGCAAGCATGGGAAACAGGAACCCATTTTAAACAGCTTGTCGAAGAAGATGAAGTGATTACAGCCCATTTATCTAATGCAGAAATTGAGGATTGCTTTGATTATACGTACCACTTAAAAAATGTCGATCAGATTTTTGAAAAAATCGGATTAATATGAGGTGAATGAAATGAAGGGTGCCTTACTTTATGAAGGAAAGGCGAAGCAAGTGTTTAAAGCAAACGGGGAAGCAGGGAAGCTTGTTCTTTCCTATAAAAATGATGCTACCGCCTTTAACGGGGAAAAGAAATCGGTTTTCCCAGGTAAAGGGCGCTTAAATAACGAAATAGCTTCACATATTTTTTCCATTCTGCAGGGCAAAGGAGTAGAGACACACTTTATTGAGCGTTTAAACGAAACAGAACAGCTTGTTCAACAAACAGAAATTATTCCCTTAGAGGTCGTCGTTCGTAATGTTGCCGCTGGCAGCATTACCAAACGCCTCGGAATTGAAGAAAGAATGTGCTTTGAATCACCGATAGTAGAGCTGTTTTACAAAGATGATGCCCTTGGAGATCCATTCATTAATGATGAACATGCATTATTTTTAACAAATGTTACACGAACGGATTTAAAGGAAATCAAAACGAAGGCGTTAGAGATTAACAGACATTTACAGACCATTTTTCAAGCTATACGTATTCTATTAGTTGATTTTAAACTAGAGTTCGGCCGATTAGCATGTGGATCGATTGTGCTTGCTGATGAAATTTCGCCGGATACTTGCAGACTTTGGGATGTCGAAACATTTGAAAAACTCGACAAAGATGTCTTTCGTCACGGGACTGGTGATTTGTTGACTGTTTACCAAGAAATTTTAAATCGACTGGAGGAGCAGAAATGAAAAAAGTAATGGTGCATATTACGCTCAAAGCAGGTGTGCTTGATCCACAAGGGAAAGCAATTCAACATTCTTTGCATGCTTTAGGCTATACAGAGGTAGAAGATGCGCGAGTTGGAAAAATGATTGAATTACAAGTTGAGGAAGGTCCAGAATTAGAAACTCGCATAACGGAAATGTGCGATAAACTATTAGCTAATCCTGTGATTGAAAACTATCAATTTACGATAGAGGAGGCTGTTTGCTAGTGAAATTTGCCGTGGTTACCTTTCCAGGTTCTAACTGTGATAAAGATATGTATGAAGCGGTGAAAAACATATTAAAAGCAGATGCTGATCTATTATGGTATGAACATGCGAATCTGGAAAACTATGATGCCATTCTATTGCCAGGTGGATTTTCATATGGCGATTATTTACGCACAGGGGCGATTGCAGCTACTTCGAATGTGATGCAGCAAGTGAAGCAACATGCAGCACAAGGAAAGCCTGTACTAGGTGTATGTAATGGATTTCAAATTCTAACTGAATCAGGATTGTTGCCTGGTGCATTATTGCGTAATAAAAATCTATCCTTTATGTGCCATCAAGAGACTCTTATCGTTGAGAACAATCAAACGATATTTACAACTACGTATACCAAGGGTGAAAGAATTCAATTGCCAGTTGCCCATGGTGAGGGGAACTATTACTGTGATGAAGTTACGTTGCGAGAATTAACGGCAAATGAACAAATTGTTTTCACCTATCAGAATAATCCGAATGGATCGGTAGCAAACATTGCCGGGATTGTGAATAAACAGGGAAATGTACTCGGAATGATGCCGCATCCTGAACGAGCTGTAGAACAATTGCTAGGTAGTGTGGACGGCTTACGATTATTTCAGTCATTGATTCATAATTGGAGGGAAATTTATGTTGCAAACGCATGAAATAAGTCCGGAAGAAATTGAAAATAATGCGCTTTATCGCGATATGGGGTTAAGTGATGAAGAATATCAAATGGTGAAAACGATTTTACAGCGCAGACCGAATTATACGGAAACAGGGATCTTTTCGGTGATGTGGTCGGAGCATTGCAGCTATAAATCTTCCAAGCCACTATTGAAAAAATTCCCAACCAAAGCGCCACATGTACTGCAAGGTCCGGGAGAAGGGGCAGGTATTATTGATATTGGCGATCAGCAGGCAGTTGTTTTTAAAGTAGAAAGCCATAATCATCCTTCTGCTGTTGAGCCATACCAAGGTGCTGCTACAGGGGTTGGCGGAATTATTCGTGATGTTTTTTCCATGGGGGCACGCCCCATTGCACTGCTAAATTCATTGCGCTTTGGTCCACTGACGTATGAACGGACGAAATATTTATTTACAGGTGTGGTTGATGGGATAGCTGGTTATGGAAACTGCGTCGGCGTTCCAACGGTAGGAGGGGAAGTGCAATTCGATGATTGTTATCAGGAAAATCCATTAGTGAATGCGATGTGTGTCGGTCTCATCGATCATGACGACATCCAAAAAGGAGTTGCGGCTGGGGTAGGTAATACGGTTATTTATGCAGGAGCTCCAACAGGGCGTGACGGCATTCACGGGGCCACCTTTGCTTCGGATGATTTAGCAGAGGACTCGCTAAAAGATCGTCCAGCGGTGCAAGTTGGTGACCCATTTATGGAAAAGCTGTTAATTGAAGCATGCTTAGAGGTCATTCAGTCAGATGCAGTCATTGGCATGCAAGATATGGGAGCAGCTGGATTAACTTCCTCTGCCAGCGAAATGGCAAGTAAAGCCGGCACAGGGCTGGAAATGAATTTAGACTTTGTTCCGCAACGAGAACAAAACATGTCGGCATATGAATTAATGCTGTCTGAATCTCAAGAACGGATGTTACTCGTAGTTAAAAAAGGGCGTGAACAAGAAATTATCGAAGTATTCCAAAAGCACGGCTTGCAAGCTGTAGCAGTTGGAAAAGTCATTGAAGAAAAGGCATTTCGAATTTTTCAGCATGACAAGTTGATGGCTGATATTCCGGTAGATGCTTTAGCGGAAGAAGCTCCGGTCTATCATTTGCCTGCAAAAGAGGCAACCTATTTTCAAGCTTTTCAACAAATGGAAGACACCGTCCCAGCTGTTGGCGATCATGCACATATATTGAAGCAATTATTGCAGCAGCCAACGATTGCTTCTAAAGAATGGGTCTATGATCAATATGATTCCATGGTACAAACCAATACTGTCGTTACCCCAGGATCTGATGCAGCGGTAGTGCGTATTAAAGGGACAGATAAGGCATTAGCTATGACAACGGACTGTAATTCCCGTTATATTTACTTAGATCCGGAGACAGGTGGGAAAATTGCCGTCGCAGAAGCAGCACGAAACATCGTTTGTTCAGGTGCGAAGCCATTAGGTTTGACAGATGGGCTGAATTTCGGAAATCCAACCAATCCAGAAGTATTCTGGCAGATGGAAAAAAGTGTTGAAGGAATGGCAGCAGCTTGTGACGTATTAGCCACACCAGTGGTTAGCGGAAACGTATCGCTATACAACCAATCAGGAGGAAAAGCAGTATTTCCAACGCCGGTTGTTGGGATGGTTGGTTTACATGAATCACTAGAGCATATTACGCCAAGTTTCTTCCAGCATGCTGGTGATACGATTTATGTGATTGGAGAAACGGATTGTGCTTTTGGAGGCAGCGAGTTACAGCTATTGCTTCATGGAAAATATGAAGGAAAAGCCCCGCAGATTGATTTACAAGTAGAGAAAAGGCGGCAGGATCAACTATTAGCTGCTATTCAACAAGGAATTGTTACATCAGCACATGATATTGCAGAAGGTGGTTTAGCGGTTGCCTTAGCGGAGAGTTTATTTGCCGATCAAAAGCTTGGAGCAGCTGTACAACTAAATGGAGATCCAACGACTATATTGTTTAGCGAAACGCAGTCTCGTTTTATCGTAACCGTTCGTGAAGATCAGAAAGAAAGCTTTAAGAATGTGGTGGAAGATGCTATAGAGATTGGAAAAGTTACAAATAATGAAATGCTTCATATTTCTATCAATGGAGAGAAACTGGTTTCTGAATCTGTGCCTTCATTACAAGAACAATGGAAAGGAGCCATTCCATGCATGCTGAAGACAAAGGCATAAATGAAGAGTGTGGTGTATTTGGTATATGGGGTCATGAAAAAGCGGCTGAACTTACGTATTATGGATTGCATTCCATGCAGCATCGTGGTCAAGAGGGGGCTGGTATCGTCGTTAGTGATGGCAGTCAATTAAAAGCTCATAAAGGCTTAGGATTAGTGAATGACGTTTTTAAGCATGCGAACTTTTCCACATTGCAGGGTGATGTAGCTATCGGGCATGTGCGTTACTCGACACAAGGCGCAAAGACGTTAGAAAATGTACAACCATTATTGTTTCATTCACAAAAAGGGAGTATGGCACTCGCACACAATGGTAATTTAGTTAATGCGTATGCATTACGATCAGACTTAGAAGAAGAAGGAAGTATTTTACAAACATCATCTGACACAGAAGTATTGGCACATTTAATAAAGCGTAATGGGAATGAAGTATCAGAAGAAACCATCACAGAAGCTCTAAACCAAGTGACAGGTGCTTATGCGTATTTAATTTTAACGGAAAATCAGATGTTTGTTGCCCTCGACCCGCATGGTATCAGACCTTTATCAATTGGCAGGCTTGGAGATGCATATGTCGTTGCCTCTGAGACTTGTGCCTTTGGACAAATTGGTGCAGTGTTTGAGCGAGAGGTATTACCTGGGGAACTCATTATGATTGATCATGGTGGTCTTATATCGACAAGATTTGCGATGCGGGAACAGCGGAAAATGTGTGCCATGGAGTATGTCTATCTATCACGCCCCGATAGCGATGTCAATCATGTTAATGTTCATGCGTCGCGGAAAAACATGGGGAAGGAGCTTGCAAAAGAGGCTCCTTCTAACGCTGATATTGTCGTTGGCGTCCCTGATTCCAGTACATCTGCAGCCATTGGCTATGCAGAAGAGAGCGGGCTTCCGTATGAAATGGGGATTATTAAGAATCGCTATGTTGGGAGAACATTCATCCAACCTTCACAAGAATTGCGGGAGCAAGGGGTAAAAATGAAGCTGTCACCCGTACGAAGCATCATTGAAGGAAAGCGCATTGTCATGATTGATGATTCGATTGTTCGGGGGACAACGAGTAAGCGGATTGTGCAGATGCTTAAAAAGGCGGGTGCAAAAGAGGTGCATGTCCGAATCGCTTCGCCGGCTATTCAGCATCCTTGCTATTATGGGATTGATATGTCGACAAGAGAAGAGTTAATCGCAGCCAATTATGAACTAGAAGAAATAAGCAACCTTATTGGGGCAGATAGTCTTGCGTATTTGTCAGAGGCAGGAATGGAAAAAGCCATTTTAATAGATAAGACGATCCATCAAGGCATCTGTACAGCTTGTATGACTGGTAAGTACCCTTTGCCAGTTGACGGTCCCAAAAAGCCCTTTTATCCCGCATGCGAGGTGCTGTAGGATTACCGCTTCAAGATTTGGAGGTAAAAACAAACAAATCGATGAGAGATAACAGCATAAAAAGCCCAATTTGTTCACGGGTCTTTTGTAGTACGAACCATTCAGTAGAAGATGGAGGATAACTCCTCCTGAATAAAGTTTCACTTTATGAGCTGTTTACTATAGGAAAAGGAGAAGTGACAATGGCAGCTGACTTATATAAACAAGCTGGCGTAGATGTAGAAAAAGGCTACGAGGCTGTGGAACGGATGAAAAAGCATATTCAGCGGACGAATAAAAAGGAAGTGCTTGGAGGGATTGGTGCATTTGCAGGTCTGTTTGATCTCTCGGGGTTCTCTTATAAGGAACCTGTATTAGTTTCGGGTACAGATGGAGTAGGAACGAAGCTAAAGCTTGCGTTTACCATGAACCGACATCATACAGTTGGGATTGATTTAGTAGCTATGTGCGTTAATGATATTGTTGCACAAGGTGCAAAGCCACTCTTTTTCCTAGATTATATTGCTTGTGGCAAAAACGATCCTACTCAAATCGAACAAATTGTTGCAGGAGTTGTCGAAGGATGCATCCAGGCAGATGTGGCTTTAGTCGGTGGTGAAACAGCAGAAATGCCTGGGATGTATCAGGCTGGAGAATATGATTTAGCTGGTTTTACTGTGGGAATTGCCGAGAAGAAGGAGCTTATTACTGGAGAAAGTATTCGAGCAGGAGATGTGGTGATTGGTTTATCGTCAAGTGGAATTCATTCCAATGGTTACTCACTCGTTCGAAAAATAACTGCTGAGCTCTCCTTTAATCAATCATACGGTCTAAGCCAAACACTAGGTGAAACGCTCCTTACTCCTACGCGAATCTATGCCAAACCGATGCAAATCCTCATAGAAACGGGATATATAAAAGGGGCTGCTCATATTACAGGTGGAGGTTTTTATGAAAATCTGCCTCGTATGTTACCTGAGGAATTAGGTGTAGAAATCAATACACAAACATGGGAAGTGCCAGAAATCTTTCCGTTTTTACAGCAACAAGGAAATATTCCAATGCAGGAAATGTTCGGTGTATTTAATATGGGCATTGGGATGGCTATCGTCGTTTGTAAGCAGCATGTGTCCCAAATAATGGAACGATTAACAACAGAAGGGGAAGATGTTTCCATTATCGGTTCAGTGGTTGAACAAGAAGGAGTGCACATACGTTTATGAGTCGAGTAAAAGCAGCTGTGTTTGCTTCAGGAACAGGCAGTAATTTTCAAGCGATGCTTGAAGAGCGGGATCTGGCATGCGAGATCGTCTTATTAGTATGCGACAGACCTGGTGCAGCAGTGATTGAAAAGGCAAAGCAAAACCGGATTCCTGTATATACGTTTGAACCAAAACGTTATGCAACGAAAGAAGCATATGAAAAAGAAATACTGACCGTATTACAACAAGCTGGTATATCGTGGATTTTCCTTGCGGGATATATGCGCATTATTGGTCCGTGCTTGCTACATGCATATCAAGGGAAGATTGTTAATATTCACCCTTCTTTATTACCTGCTTTCCCAGGGAAAGACGCGATTAAACAGGCTTTTAACACAAGGGCAGAAAAAACAGGAGTAACTGTTCACTTTATTGATGAAGGAATTGATACGGGACCAATCATCGCCCAACAGGTAGTAGATATTTACCCATCCGACACGATCGATTTATTAACGAAACGAATTCAAAAAGTAGAGCACCAGCTATATCCAAGTGTGATTAAACAATTAATACAAAATGAGGGAGATTTATGAAAAAACGTGCATTAATTAGTGTATATGACAAGCAAGGAATTACTTCGTTTGCTGAAAAACTAGTCGAAGCAGGCTATGAGATTATTTCAACCGGTGGAACGCTACACACATTACAGGAAGCAGGTATTCCTGCGCTCGCCGTTGAAGATATTACTACTTTTCCGGAAATTTTGGGTGGTCGAGTTAAAACATTGCATCCCATGATTCATGGCGGATTACTCGCAAAACGAGACAACAGCGAACATCTGCAGCAACTTCAAGTCAATGATATTACGCCAATTGATCTCGTAGTTGTCAATCTTTATCCATTTAAGGAAACCGTGACAAAAGAAGCTGCTTCCCACGAAGAAATTATTGAAAATATTGACATTGGTGGTCCTTCTATGCTGCGAGCTGCTGCCAAAAACTATCAGGCGGTAACCGTTATTGTGGACCCGGCAGATTATGAGTGTGTATTACAAGAGATTCAACATGGAGCAGTAACGATGGAAAAGCGGAAACAATTCGCTGCAAAGGTATTTCAACATACAGCAGCGTATGATGCGCTTATTGCAGCATATTTTACGAAAGAAATTGGGGAAGCATTTCCAGATCACTACACGATTACATATGAAAAAGTACAGACGCTTCGTTATGGGGAAAATCCGCATCAGGCAGCGGCTTTTTACAAACAGCCAATTACAAAGCAAGCTGGTCTTGCTGCGGGCGAACAATTACACGGTAAAGAACTTTCTTACAATAATATTCAAGACGCTAATGCAGCCTTAGATATTTTGGCAGAATATAACGAGCCAACTGCCGTTGCTGTCAAGCATATGAACCCATGTGGCATTGGTACAGCAAGTTCCATCTCTAAAGCATTTGCGCATGCATATGAGGCAGACCCTGTTTCGATATTTGGTGGAATCGTTGCTTGCAATCAAGCAGTGGATAAAGAAACAGCGGTACTATTAAGTAAGATCTTTTTAGAAATGGTCATTGCACCAGGGTTTACTGCAGAAGCACTTCAGTTATTAACGGAAAAGAAGAACATTCGCCTTATTAAACTAGATGTGCAAGCTGATAAAGTAATCGAAAACAAATATACTTCTGTTTCTGGCGGGATGTTAATTCAAACGAAAGATCAGGAAAAAGTAACTGCTTCAGATGTTACTGTTGTTACGGAACGGGAACCATCCGAAGAAGAGTATCAGCAATTACTGTTCGCTTGGAAGGCGGTAAAACATGTAAAGTCGAACGCGATTGTACTGGCAAAGGGAAATCGTACTGTAGGTATTGGTGCAGGGCAAATGAATCGGGTTGGCGCTGCAAACATTGCTATTGAGCAAGCTGCGGAGCACGCACAAGGGGCCGTTATGGCATCCGATGCGTTTTTCCCCATGCCGGATACGGTGGAAGCAGCTGCTAAGGCAGGCATTACAGCCATTATTCAGCCAGGAGGTTCAAAGCGCGACCAAGATTCGATTGATGTCTGTAATCAATACGGGATAGCGATGGTTTATACAGGTGTACGTCATTTCAAACATTAATTCGAGAGGGGACGTTTCATGAATATTTTAGTCGTTGGTCGCGGTGGCAGAGAACATAGTATCATAATGAAATTAACAGAAAGTAATCTGGTAGCTAATCTTTATGCTGCACCAGGAAATGGCGGGATGAGAGAGCAGGCAACTTGTGTCCCGATTGATGAAATGAACACACAAGGGCTAATTGCCTTTGCCAAAGCAAAGGCGATTGACTTAACCATTGTCGGTCCGGAAAATCCATTAAATGCAGGCATTGCTAATGCTTTTCTAGCAGCAGGCTTACGTATCTTTGCTCCTACTAAAGAAGCGGCTCTGTTGGAGGGTAGTAAGCAATTTGCT
This sequence comes from Virgibacillus pantothenticus, assembly GCF_018075365.1. Classification (GTDB taxonomy): domain Bacteria; phylum Bacillota; class Bacilli; order Bacillales; family Amphibacillaceae; genus Virgibacillus; species Virgibacillus pantothenticus. The sequence continues at coordinate 3,781,547 of NZ_CP073011.1, read as the reverse complement.
AAACAGTTTATGGACAAGTACGACATACCTACTGCCGCTTATCGAACATTTACAGATGTAGAGGAAGCGAAAGCTTATATAGAATCACAAGGTGTACCTATCGTCATTAAAGCAGATGGACTTGCTGCTGGAAAAGGTGTTATCGTAGCTACAACGAAGCAAGAAGCCTTTGCAGCCGTGGAAGAAATGCTCGTCGAAAAAGCATTTGCAGAAGCAGGAGCGACGATTGTAATGGAAGAATTTTTACAGGGAAAAGAGTTCACGTTAATGGCCTTTATTCACAACGATCAAGTATATCCAATGGTACCTGCTCGTGATCATAAACGAGCATTTGACAATGACCAAGGACCAAATACTGGCGGGATGGGGGCGTTTGCACCAGTTCCAGATGTAACACAAGAAGATCTGGACTACGCTTGTGAGCATATTTTACAAAAAACGGTGAATGGACTTATGGAAGAAGGAAGGCCGTTTACTGGGATTCTTTATGCGGGACTCATGAAAACGGAAAACGGTCCAAAAGTAATTGAATTTAACACGCGTTTTGGTGACCCAGAAACACAAGTTGTTTTGCCGTTGTTAAAGAATGATCTTGTGCAAGTCGTTTTAGATGTTATAGACGGAGTGGATCCTCAGCTTGAGTGGGAGCAAAAAGCTTGTGTAGGCGTAGTCATAGCTGCTAGTGGCTATCCAGGTGAATATGAAAAAGGCCTAGAACTGCCTGTTCTACCTGATACAAAAGCAATGATCGTTCATGCAGGAACAAAAGAGGTCGGCGAACGCATAGTTACAACTGGAGGCCGTGTTTTGGTGTCAGCAGCAATTGCAGCAACGTTGGATGAAGCTGCCTTCGCTGCTTATGAACCACTCCATGTATTCGAGAATCGGAAGGATTTCTTTTATCGTACCGATATTGCGAGTCAGGAACTGAAACATAAGCAAATAGTACATAATAAAGAGGTTGGGAATAAGTAAAAATGCAATTCTAAAGCTGAACAAAGGTTTTCTAAAACTTCGGAAATATACGTTGACTCCAGCGGATGAAAAGGCATCTGAAACTTCACAGAGCGACAACACCAACCGCCTGTGGAAAGCAAAGTATATTTCCGAGCGAATTAGGCGACTGTAATAACTAGTTGTTCGATTTTCATTTGATAAAACAATTATGTCCCTGCTTTTGGTTGTATTAAAAAAATTCCTATCATCGTTCTGTCAAATTTTTCGTTTTCCTAAGGGATCTTTAGCTGCTGTTGTTCCTGGAGTCTACATACGATAAAGAGGAAAAATTCTTGGGTTCTGCTAAATAATTTCTTTAGCTTTTGTTTCTCGAACTGCCCGACTCTTGTACTTACAGATAACTTTTCAAAAATATTAGATATATAATAGTTCCAATAGAATAATTTAGTTATAATGCAATCTCTTTATTTGTATATTCATTGCAAATTAAATTAAGTATTTCCTTGGTTCTAGATGTATCTCCCGGAAGAATGGTTATTATTGATAATAGATTTACATTACAATCTAGCCATGCTTTTACTTCATCCATTGATAAAGATGAGTATCTCATGAGGTGGGGCCAAAGAATATTAGTATCTCCAAATTTATCGAATCATCGGATATTGCCTAAAACCGATCACCGTTTTTTAAGACCGATATTTCTATGAAATATATCGTTCAATATACTGTGGTCGTATCACTAATAAAGTGTTACGGTTTTTTTATTGTATAGTCAACTATAAAATTAGGTACTTGGGGATAACGAAATAACCGAATAGCCACGTCCGGCTCCATCGCCCAGCAACTACTTTAGAAATGCGCCCTACGATAAGACCTCATCGGTTCGCCTCTAACGAGGAAGGCCGACTAAAAACGGGCTTGCCGCCCAGACGTCGGCATACCCCTGTTGCAGTGGCATGATTCCTTTATCTTTAGTTGATTCGTTTCAATCGCTACGTTGCTAAACGGGCGCCCCGCGCCTTTGTTCCACTATAGGAAAGTATAAGATTTTTTTGGTTTATAGTATAAGAAAAACAAAGGCTTCCGCCATAAGACTTGGCGACAAGCCAAGTTTTTCTAAAAAGAATTAAGAAGGTATAAAATTTGGCTCTACCACAGTGATTGCAACTGTAGTATTTTAGTGTATAAAAAAATTATAAAACGAATCTTTTTTGATGAGCGTCAACATTGGGAAGCATTTAAAAAGAAATATAGAGAACGAATCCGTCCAATTTATTAAGAGGTGGAAAAATTTTGAAACTGTGGAGATCCAAAAATGGATTTAAACTCTATGTTTGTGAAGCATGTCATGACGTTCGACATGTGCCTTTTCGCTGTAAAGGACGTTTTTGAACGACGTGTTCTGTTGGGGAAGCGAAGAACGGAGTCGTGTACTGACAAACGGGGGGATGGAATGAATAGTAGCAAAAGTTATAAATGGATAGTTCTTGTTATCGCCACATTAGCACAGACTTGTGCTACATTTGTGACCTATGGAGTTGGTCCACTTGCAACTTTTTATCAACAATCACTAGATCTTTCTCAATTTGAAACAGGTTTGATTGTATCCGCAGTGAATATTGGACCTATTTTTTCAATGATTATTTTTGGGGATTTAATGGATCGGTATGGAGAAAAATGGAGCATAGGTGTTGGGGCGATCTTACTTGGTCTCAGTATGTCATTAGCTATATTTGCCAATGATTTTTATTTCTTATTATTTATTCTGTTATTAGTTGGTGTTTGGTATGGAACAGCTCAACCAGGAGGAAGTAGCATAATTGTGAAATGGTTTCCAAAAAGAAGAAGAGGGCTTGCCATGGGAATTAGACAAATGGGCATTCCCTTAGGGGGAGCGTTGGCTTCCATTATATTACCATTTATGTACTTTACATTTAATTTAAATGGAGCCATTATCACTCAAAGTATAGTGGTTATAACAGGAGGAATATTATTCTTATTTATTTATAAAGACATTCCATTTTCTTTCAATCATCAAAAAGAGCAACAAATCAAATTAATGGAAAAGATAAATGCAGTAAGAAAAAATAAATCCTTATATCCAATATTTTATATAGGCTGCAGCATGATATCTGTTCAATTAATTATAGTCGCTCACTTAATGAGTTATTTTAATAATGAACTTGATAAAGAACTAAATGTGGCAGGAATGTTTTTAAGTATAGCCTTAGTTGGAGGTTTAATTGGTAGGGTTGCTATATCCTGGATAAGTGATTCATTGTATCAAGGAAATCGAGAAACACCGTTGCAAATAACGATACTTTTAACCAGCATAGTTATGGTTTTATTGGTCTTATTACCTGAAAATACAACAAATTTCCTTTTTGCTGTGGTTACTTTCCTATTTGGTTTTCTTGGTATGGGGTGGTTTAGTTTATTCATTGTTTTACTTTCTGAACGGGCCCGCCCAGAATTAATATCTCTTACAGTAAGTTTTGGTCTAACACTAAATCAACTTTTCATTGTTTTTTCTCCAGCTGCTTTTGGTTTCATCGTTGACATGACAGGGAATTATGTTTTTCCTTTTATCCTTTTAGCAATTGTTGTCTTGATTGGTCCGGTATGGCTAGGGAAGAGCAGTAAGGATAACTTAAATGCTCAACATCCTAAGATGAAATCTCGTTTATTTTAAAAGATAAGAAAGCATAAAATTAGGTGCTTGGAGATAACGAAATAATCGATTAGCCGGGTCTTGCGCATGAGCCCAGCAACGGATGCGACTTCACGAAATCCCAGGCGATAAGGCCTCATCGGTTCGCCTCTAAGAGGAAGGCCGACTAAAACGGGCTTGCCACCTAGACGTCGGCATCCCCCTGTTGCATGGGCATGATTCCTTTATCTTTCGTTGATTCGTGCCCTTCGCTACGTTGCTAAACGGGCGCCCCGTGCCTTTGTTGATGTTAAGTTAGCTGCTTTCTGTAAAGCAATTCCATGTTTTGGTATCAAAAAATCTGCTGAAATTTATATGAATTTTTATTGTAGTAGAGGGCTAAGAGGTGGTCTGTACCGTTTAAAAAGAGTCTAAACATAATTGCACGATACTGCATTCTGTCTCAATCATGATAAAATCTTAAATTACTTAAAGGACATTTTCCCGTTAATTCTCCAGGATTTGCACTCTATTAATTTCGTTATAAGCTGAGAAAAAGTAGCCTTTAAAGTTACGGAGTCTGGTACTAGAAACCCAAAGTTCAACTTAAAAGCAATATTATCATCAAGGTGTTTCACAAAAGCCTTGTTGTTGTTCCAAGCATCTATTTTCTTTTTAAGTTGTATCGTTGCCCGACTTGAGAGCGTTAATAGGAGGATTGCCTTTTGACGAGTTATGAATTCAGAATGCGGGTTACCTCACAATAACGAAGGAGAGATATTTTAGAGGGAGTACTTGGGCTAAGGATGGTGTTGGATAATTATTCTAATTTGGTTGATTTAACTAATTAGGCTCCCTTGGTAAACAAGACAACGTCTCATTTTTTTGTATCTCTCCAATAAATCCAAACATGTAGTAGTTTATTAAAACAAATAATAATGAACGTTTACAAAATTGAAACAATATAATGGGCAAAAATATGGTAGAATGAAATAACACCATTATCTTATGGGATTTTTTTCCTTTTCACTTGTTCCTTTGAACGTTACATGTTAATGTACAAGGAAGCGGATGAAAAATTTTGTAAAATGGAAGAATCTATTCCGTACAAATATATCTGAAACACAAAAAAGCATGTAAAACAACTTAAGTATGATCTATGAAGAAATTAACGGGTATTGCGTTTGCCGATTCCATGAAATGGTTGGTATTCTATGAATGGCAACACTTCCGCAATGATACCTAAATATAAATGTTTGATGAAATGAAATATATTGGAGAGATGCTAATGTTACGAAACGGATTTTATTGGAGAAATCGAGAGATGCGTCAGCATGTCCGGGTCATTGATGGGGAAGTGGCTCCGACAATCGTGCTGAAGAATGCAACATATCTGAACACGTATACCAAACAATGGTTAAAAGCTGTTATTTGGATTTACGAAGATCGAATTGTTTATGTTGGAAATCAAATGCCAGCTAACTTGCACAATGCAGAGATTGTAGACTGTAAAGGGAAATATATTGTTCCAGGTTATGTGGAACCACATGCCCACCCTTTTCAATTGTATAATCCGGAACAACTAGCTTTACATGCAGCTAAGACAGGTACAACAACATTGATCAATGATAACTTATTGTGGTTATTTATGTTAGATAAAAAGAAAGCGTTTTCTATATTGGAGGAATTTAGTAAGCACCCGGTATCAATGTATTGGTGGGCTCGCTTTGATCCGCAGACAGAGTTGCAGGGAGAAAAAGAACTTGATTTGTTTCAAACAGAGGACGTTTTAGCATGGATTAAACATCCTGCGGTTCTCCAAGGTGGGGAACTTACGTCGTGGCCGGATTTATTAGCGGGTGATGATATTTTATTATATTGGATTCAGGAAACGAAAAATCAGCGTAAACCTGTGGAAGGACACTTCCCTGGCGCTTCTGAACGGACATTGACAAAAATGAAACTGCTTGGGGTTAATGCAGATCATGAATCAATTTCTGGAGAGGAAGTCATGCGACGTCTTCGACTGGGCTACCATGTTGGCTTGCGGCATTCATCGATACGCCCTGATTTGCCAAAGCTTATCGAAGAGATACTGGCAGCTGGCTTGACGACTTTTGAAAATGTGTCATTTACGACAGACGGAGCGACGCCTTCCTTTTACGAAGCTGGTCTCATCAATCAGTGTATAGAAATTGCGATAGAAAAAGGAATACCAGTGGAAGAAGCGTATTTAATGGGGAGTTATTACGCAGCTAAACATTTGCGGATGGAAGAACAGCTTGGCAGTATTGCTCCTGGGCGATTTGCACATATAAATATTTTACCTGAAAAGCACATCCCGAAGCCTGAAAGTGTCTTGGCAAAAGGAAAATGGATCGTCAAAGGCGGAGAGCAGCAAAAAATTAAACCTCATATCCAGTGGCAAGCTTACCAGATTAAGCCGCTGGATTTAGATTGGGAACTAAGTAATAAGGAATTACAATTTTCCGTTCCAATTGGCTTGGAAATGGCAAACGATGTCATTATGACCCCATATCCTATTGAAGTGGATATTACGGTAGAAGAGCTACCTGCAGAAACGACCGATGCTTTTTTACTTTTGCTTGACCGAAACGGAAAATGGCGTGTGAATACTACGTTAAGGGGTTTTACGAATCAGTTGGGTGCCATTGCTAGCTCCTATTCTGTTTCCGGGGATTTTATATTTATTGGAAAGAGAAAAAGTGATATCTTACTAGCTGGTAAAAGGTTAAAGGAATTAGGCGGAGGGATTGTTATCGTCCATCAAGGTAAAGTATTATTAGAAATTCCACTTGCGCTTGGTGGCATGATGTTTGCCGGAGAGATGGACGAACTAATTGGAAAAGAAAAAGAATTAAAGCAGATTCTTCAATCTTTCGGCTACCCTTTTTCCGATCCTGTTTATACAATATTTTTTCTGTCCTCCACTCATTTACCTTATATTCGTATTACACCACTGGGTTTAATGGATGTGAAGAAAAAGGAGTTATTATTTCCCGCGACAATGTGTTAGCTTATAATAAAGAGGAAATATTTTCTAGTGAATCTGTGAAAAGATGTATTGTAAAAATTACTCAAATATAAGATGTTCAAAAAGTCTATAGATCATAATTCTTCGGTTAGCACTGCAATTCGTTAGCTTAAAGCAGTGCTGATCAGAGTTTTTTTGTATACTTTCCTTTTTGAGCATACCATGTATGGAGTAATTTAAAGGAGGGGTATAGTGAAGAAAGTATTATTTGTGCTGTTCACCTTGATGCTTGTTTTTATGGCAGGATGCAAAGATGAAGTAAATAATAACCAAGACAAGCATTCCGAACTGTCTAAAGATCAGGATAGTACATATGCATTTACAGGTTTGCCTGCTGATGGACCGACAAATAACCGAATGGTTGCAGTGATGGTTAATAATCATGCTAAAGCAAGACCACAAACGGGCCTATCACAGGCAGATATCGTTTTCGAACTGTTAGCGGAAGGTAATATTACACGATTTTTAGCTCTTTATCAAAGTGAGCTTCCTTCTGTAATCGGACCTGTCCGCAGCGCTCGGGAATATTATTTTGATTTGGCACATGCATATGACGCGATTTACGTTTACCATGGAGCAGCTGACTTTATTGACCAAATGATTCAGGATAAAGGAATTGACCACTTGAATGGTTCGCTTTATGATAATGATGGTATCTTATTTAAACGTGAATCCTTTCGTAAGCCGCCGCACAATTCTTATCTGCAATTAAATGCTCTGTATGATAAAGCAGAGGAAAAAGGATATGATGTGACTGCCGCGTACGAAGCCTTGCCATTTGCAGAAGCCGGATCAGAAGTTACAGGTACTCCTGCGACATTGGCGAAGGTTGGTTATTCAAACAATCCTAGTGAAGTGGTACAATATACGTTTAGACAGGACAGCGGGAGCTATATCCGTAGTAATGGTCAGCAACAAACGATCGATATGGAAACGGAAGAGCCGATTGAAGTGAGCAACGTATTAATTATGGAAGCACACCATGAAGTGATTGATCAATCAGGACGTCGCGCAATCGACTTAGATTCTGGTGGTAAGGCTTATTTATTACAAAAAGGTGTCTTGCAGGAAGTTGAGTGGAAAAGACAAGCTGGAAGAATCATCCCCGTAAAAAATGGCAAGGAAGTTCCATTTGTTCCAGGAAAAACATGGATTAATGTGATTCCGAAACAACCTGGATTACAAGAGATTGTAACGATATCAAGTGAGTAATGGGGAGGAGGGCGTGATGTGCAAATTGATAAATTACGAGGAAAGCAATTGGATGAATTATTTGACGCAATTTTATCACTAAAAGATAGAGAAGAATGTTATCGTTTTTTTGATGATATAGCGACAATGTCTGAGATTCAATCATTATCTCAGCGATTGCAAGTAGCAAAAATGTTAACACAAGGCGCTACCTATAATGCTATAGAAGAAGAAACGAACGCTTCGACTGCTACCATTTCACGGGTTAGAAGATGCATTAATTATGGTAGTGATGGTTATCAGCTCGTCTTAGATCGAATAATGAAAGATAAATAGAAAAGCTTTATCAAACTCGTCGCCTTTTTGGCGGCGTTTTTTATAAGATAATAAAGCATAAAATTAGGTGCTTGGAGATAACGAAATAACCGAATAGCCACGTCTGGCGCATGAGCCCAGCAACGATGCGACTTCGCGAAATCGCCGAAGCTCACAGGGCGGTTGCTGGAATATACAGGAAATTAGCCGAAGTTCACTAGGAAGTCGCCGGAGTTCACAATTTACACAGCAGATAACTGGTAATAATCCATGCTCTCTATGCTAGTTGGATAAAATTGTGAGATTAAACAGCAAGTTAGAGCTCTGATGCTGAAAGGTCTATTCGTCTACTCGTGCTACTAACGATTAGGGAGCGTGGAAGAACTTCAATCAATAGAAGTTTCACTTTACCCCTTCCAAAATTTCCATCATAATAAAAACACCCCTTTTTCCTAAATTGTATGCGGGATTTTTGGTATAATGAACTAACGGATAAACACAATGGAGGATTTTAATCGTGAATACATTATTAAAGCAATGGAAACACATATTTAAGCTTGATCCGGCAAAAGAAATGACGGATGAGGATTTAGAAAAAATATGCGAGTCGGGTACCGACGCGATCATCGTTGGTGGAACAGACAACATTACCTTGGATGGTGTATTGGATTTACTATCTCGCATTCGCCGATATACTGTGCCTTGTATTTTGGAAATATCATCGATGGAAGCCATCACTCCTGGATTTGATTATTATTATATTCCGATGGTGCTTAATTCAAAAGAGAAAAAATGGATGATGGATATACAGCACCAGGCGATTAAGGAATATATCGATATGCTGGAGCTTAGTGAGGTGTTATTTGAAGGATATTGTATTTTAAACGAAGAAGCAAAAGCATTTACGTATACGAATAGCTATTTACCAGATGAAGAGGATGTCATGGCTTACGCATATATGACAGATAAAGTATTCCACTTACCTATTTTTTATATGGAATATAGTGGGAAATATGGCGACCCAGCTCTAGTGAAGAAGGTAAAAGCTCAATTACAGCACTCCACCCTCTTTTACGGTGGAGGAATAGAAACTGCTGCGCAAGCCAAAGAAATGAAACAGCATGCAGATGTGATCATCGTTGGCAATAGTATTTATACAGACATCAAGCAAGCTTTACAAACCGTTAGAGCGGTTAAAGAGTAATCAGTTAGGCGGTGATATTATGAGTCAAACGAAGGAAACGCTATTAAAAGGGTTAAATCAGCAACAACGAGAAGCGGTTATCCATACAGACGGTCCACTGCTCATAATGGCAGGTGCTGGGAGTGGGAAAACACGTGTATTAACACATCGGATTGCATATTTGTTAGCAGAAAAGGACGTTGCAGCACGCAATGTGCTAGCGATTACGTTTACGAATAAAGCTGCCCGAGAAATGAAAGAACGTGTAAGAAGATTGGTTGGTCCTGAGAGTGAATACATGTGGGTATCGACCTTTCACTCCATGTGTGTACGAATTTTACGAAGAGATATAGACCGAATTGGTTATAACAGTAATTTTACGATTTTAGATAGTAGCGATCAGCTGTCTGTCATTAAACAGGTACTTAAAAATTTGAATATTGACCCGAAAAAATTTGAGCCAAGAGCGATGCTTGGTCAAATCAGTGCGGCCAAAAATGAACTTATCACACCTGAAGAATATAATAAGCAAGTTGGCAATTTTTTTGAACGGCAAGTAGGACAGGTTTATGAGGCGTACCAAAAAATGATTGTAAAAAATCAGTCGCTTGATTTTGATGATTTAATTATGCAAACAATTCATTTATTTAAACGTGTGCCAGAAGTACTGGAATATTATCAGCGCCGCTTTCAATATATTCATGTGGATGAGTATCAGGATACCAACCACGCACAGTACTCTCTCGTTAAAATGCTAGCAAGCCGCTATCAGAATTTGTGTGTTGTTGGAGATTCGGATCAGTCGATTTATCGTTGGCGTGGTGCCGATATCGCCAATATCCTTACTTTTGAAAAAGACTATCCGGCGTCAAGAACCATTTTATTGGAACAAAATTACCGGTCAACGAAATCGATTTTAGCTGCCGCAAACCATGTAATTGCAAACAACACGGGTAGAAAACCAAAGAAGCTTTGGACAGAAAACGATGACGGAAAACAGATTCATTATTTTCAAGGTGCAACGGAGCAGGAAGAAGCTTTATTTGTCACGGAAAAAATTCAGCAATTAACCCGAGAAGAGGGATATTCTCCAAGCGATGTGGCGATACTGTATCGAACGAATGCGCAATCACGTGCGATTGAGGATACGTTGGTCAAGTCAAACATGCCATACCAAATGGTGGGCGGAACTAAATTCTACGAGCGAAAAGAAATAAAGGACATCATTGCTTACCTTCGTTTAATTGCCAATCCAGATGATGATTTGAGCTTTGAACGAGTGGTCAATGTCCCAAAACGAGGGATTGGGAAAACGTCGATCGAACGGTTGCGGGAATATGCTTCTATCCATGACATTTCATTCAACCAAGCGGTGAAGGAAGTCGACTTTACTGGTGTTTCTAAAAAAGCAGCTAATGCTCTGGCTGAATTTTCCAGCCTCATGCAATCTTTTGCTCAGCAACAGGAGTTTTTAACCGCAACAGATATGGTAGAAGCTGTTTTAGAACGAACTGGGTACGAGACGATGTTAAAAAATGAACGATCGCTTGAAGCGCAAAGCAGACTTGAAAACTTAGAAGAATTCATGACCGTTACCAAGGATTTTGAAGCAGTCAGTGAAGATAAATCGCTCGTCGCCTTTTTAACCGATTTAGCGTTAATTGCAGATATCGATCAAGTCGATGAAGCTGAAACGGAGGCAGAAGATAAAATCACGCTCATGACGCTGCATGCAGCGAAAGGCTTAGAATTTCCAGTTGTCTTTTTAATTGGTATGGAAGAGAATGTTTTCCCACATAGTCGTTCGATGTTTGATGAAGAAGAAATGGAAGAAGAACGCAGATTAGCATATGTTGGTATTACTCGTGCAGAAAAGGAACTATACCTTACGCATGCACGAATGCGAACCTTATTTGGACGTACAAATATGAATCCGATTAGCCGCTTTATTAATGAAATTCCGGAAGAGTTGATGGCAGGAATCGAGGTTGCTAACACTTCTATGTTTGGTGAAAGCAGAGAGTCAAATATAAGCAGGACGGCACCAATGAAGCGCAAAGCGCAGCATATGCCGAAAACTTCAGGTGCTGAAAACGAAACATGGTCCCCTGGTGACAAAGCCAAGCATAAAAAATGGGGTGTTGGGACTGTTGTAAGAGTAAATGGCGAAGGTGAAGCAATGGAGTTAGATATTGCATTCCCTGCACCTGTTGGCATTAAACGCGTGCTGGCAAAATTTGCACCAATTACGAAAGAGTAGGGAGGTGCTTGGATGGATAAACAACAAGCACAGACAAAAATAAAACAATTAACAGAAGCTTTAAATCAATACAACTATGAATATCATGTGCTCGATAAACCATCTGTGGAAGATGCTATTTATGACCAAAAGATGCAGGAACTCCGTAAGCTTGAAGAAGCATATCCTGAATTTAAATACCCAGATTCCCCTACACAGCGAGTTGGTGGGGAGCCAATGGAAGGGTTCCAAAAGGTGGAGCACCGTGTTCCTATGCTTAGTTTAGCGAACGCCTTTAATGAACAAGATATTCGCGATTTTGTCAGGAGAGCGAGTCAAGGAACAGAGGAGCCTATTAGCTTCGTTTGTGAATTAAAAATAGATGGGCTAGCCGTTTCATTAACATATGAAGATGGCAAATTCGTTCGTGGAGCAACACGTGGTGACGGAACGACTGGTGAGGATATTACAAGTAATTTACGAACCATACGCAGCATCCCTTTAACGATTAGAGAAAAAGAAACGTTGGAAATACGCGGAGAAGCGTTTATGCCTCACAAATCCTTTTTAGCTTTAAACGAAGAACGAAAAGCTAACGGTGAAGAACCTTTTGCCAATCCTCGAAACGCAGCCGCGGGTTCTTTACGCCAGCTTGATCCGAAAATTGCTGCGAAACGCAATCTGGATATCTTTTTGTATGGCGTTGGCGAGTGGGCCAATAGTAATTTAACGAAGCATAGTGAGCGATTAGAGCGTTTAAAAGAGTTAGGTCTAAAGACAAATCCGGAATGGAGGAAATGTCACTCCGTGGAAGAAGTCATGGAATATGTCGAATATTGGACAAAAGAACGTCCTCACCTCCATTACGAAATCGATGGGATCGTCATTAAAGTAGACGACCTTCGGCAACAGGAAGAGTTAGGCTATACAGCGAAAAGCCCCCGCTGGGCGATTGCTTATAAATTTCCGGCTGAGGAAGCAATCACGAAATTAATAGATATTGAGTTAAGTGTTGGAAGAACTGGTGTTATCACACCAACAGCCATTTTAAACCCGGTAAAAGTGGCTGGGACGACTGTCCAACGCGCCTCCCTTCATAATGAAGATTTAATCCGCGAACAAGATATACGGATTGGAGATACGGTCGTGATTAAAAAAGCAGGAGATATTATTCCGAAAGTTGTACGGGCGATGGTAGAAGAACGTACGGGTGAGGAAAAAGAATTCCATATGCCAAAAGATTGCCCTGCATGCGGCAGTGAACTTGTCCGCCTGGAAGAAGAGGTCGCCTTACGTTGTATTAATCCAAATTGTCCTGCACAATTAAAAGAAGGGCTTATTCATTTCGTATCTAGGAATGCCATGAATATTGACGGCCTTGGCGAAAAAGTGATTGCCCAATTATTCCAAGCTGATCTTGTAAAAACAATTGCTGATATTTATCGTTTGGAGAAAGCCGAGCTTTTGGAACTTGAACGCATGGGAGAAAAATCTGTAACGAACTTATTAGAAGCGATTGAAGCTTCGAAAGCTAATTCATTGGAACGTCTATTATTCGGACTTGGTATCCGTTTTGTTGGCGCAAAAGCAGCTAAGACGTTGGCAATGGAATTTGGAACGATGGAAAAGTTACAGCAAGCAACGTATGACGACTTGCTGGCCATTAATGAGATTGGTGAGAAAATGGCCGATTCCATTGTGCAATATTTCCAAGAGCAGCAAGTCATCGAGCTTTTAGATGAGTTACGAGCCCTTGGTGTTAACATGACCTATTTAGGTGCTAAACCTTCAGAGGCAGCAAAAACAAGTCCGTTTAATGGAAAAACCGTTGTCCTGACAGGAAAAATGGATATCTATACACGTACCGAAGCAAAGGAGTTAATTGAAAGCTTAGGTGGGAATGTCACGGGAAGTGTAAGTAAAAAGACGGATTTAGTAATTGCTGGTGAAGATGCAGGGTCCAAGCTGGAAAAAGCAGAGAAACTAGGGATTGACGTATGGAATGAATCCCAATTTCAGCAAGCCATGGAAAATGAGGGAGTGGAATCGTGAAAAAGATAAGTATTTGGTTTATTGGGGCGTTGTTACTACTCACGAGTTGCGCCCCCAATATGAATGATGAAGAGGTTGTGCAGAAAAAAGAGTCTAATTCAAAAGAAGAACAGGCAATTGTCCCTAGCTATCAGCTTTCTGCTGAAAACTATAAGATGATCCTTCCTTTTAAGCCTGGTAAAGCGAGAGGTGTCATCGTTGGTCAAGTAGCTAACCGACTTGATATCGATGAAATGGAGGAGGGCTTACGCAGACATTCGAAAGAAGTGTACGATCCCGACAAATATTTGTTTCAAGAGGGACAATATATCGACGAAGAAACAGTTATAAACTGGATTGATGCGTTAAACCCAAAAAAGAAAGAGAAGGCTTCTAAGGAATATCACGAAAAGAATCCACGCTATCTTTCCCATATATTAGAGCAAAACTATCTAGTGAAGAATGAGGAAAATACGGTATCCTTAGGTGGGGTTTCCATTGGGATTGCAATGAAATCAACGTATCAATTCAAAACGGAGGCAGGTGGACCGACATACGAAAGGAATATTAGCCAATCGGAGATGATGAAGCAAGCGAATAAAATCGCCGGTAAAATTCTAGAAAATTTGCGTGAAATTGAAGGTTTGGAAAATGTGCCAGTGATGATGGCGATTTATCGGGAGGAGGACGAAGCTTCCCCGGTTCCTGGAAACTTTGTGGCCAAAACAAATATTCCAGCAGATAGTTCTTCTGTTGGTGAATGGGAATCAATAGGAGAAAAATATGTATTATTCCCATCAGAGGAAGGAAAAGAAAAACACTTCGAAGATCACGAACTAGTTACCAATTTTGGTAAAGAAATCGCCAGTTATTTCCCGAACTATGTCGGAGTCATTGGCGAAGGCTTTTACGTAAATGATGAACTCCAAAAAATGTCAATTGAAATTCCGATTGAGTTTTATGGAAAAGGGGAAGTGGTCGGTTTTACCCAGTATGCATATGGTCTGATCCAGGAAATGTTCCCGGATCACTATGCTATAGAAGTAAAAATAACGTCCAGTGATAAACTGGAAAGCCTTATCTATCGAAAACCTGGTTCGAAAAAGCCGACGGTGCATATTTTATAATGTTTGATTAGAAGAATTTGAGAGTAGCCTGTGTAGAAAATGTTATTTCTAGGCAGGCTTTTTTCAGAATAAGAGAGTATAAACTTAGGTGCTTATGGATAATGAAATAACCGAATAGTCACGTCAGGCGCATGAGCCCAGCAACGATGCGACTTCACGAGATCACCCTGTGATAAGTCGTCATCAGTTCGTCGCTAATAGGAAGGCCGACTAAAAACGGGCTTGCCGCTCAGGCGTCGGCATATCCCGGTTTTAGTGGCATGACTCCTTTATCCCGTAAAAAGGCGTTGTAGACTCCCACTAGAAGATGCAAGCTGAACAAGTCTAAGTGGGAGGTAACAGCACCTAAATCCCCGATTCGTTCAACTAACCATCAGCGGGGATGGAGGAAAACCCCGATGATTGAAGGTTCACTTTATCTTTAGTTGATTCGTTCCATTCGCTACGTTGCTAAACGGGC
Organism: Virgibacillus pantothenticus; assembly: GCF_018075365.1. GTDB lineage: Bacteria > Bacillota > Bacilli > Bacillales > Amphibacillaceae > Virgibacillus > Virgibacillus pantothenticus. Next base: position 3,766,339 of record NZ_CP073011.1, on the reverse strand, counting down.
GCCCCGTGCCTTTGTTCCACTATAGGGAAGTATAAGATTTTTTTGGTTTATAGTATAAGAAAAACACAGGCTTCCGCCATAAGACTTGGCTACAAGCCAAGTTTTGCTAAAGTTATGATGAACGACAAAACGATTTGAAAATGTAGGAAAAAAAAGAAAATAAAGTGTTGAATTTATTTATTAGTTATGTCTTATTTCCTAAGTGATTTAGTTTGAAATTAAACTATCGACCGACAATATTTTAATTTTTATTCAAAAAGTAATGCTTCGAAATACAGGTACTTTTGCAGTTTCAGCCAATTTATTCAGTGATTTTCCTTAATTAAGAAAGTAGGAAAGTTTTTTGAGGAGCTTTGCGTTGAAAATTAGATTAATAATCAAATTTTTCCCAATATGAATTATCTGAATTTATGTTATAATGACACTATACAAAGTAAACCTAATTATTAAGGATAGTGGGTGGGGGGATTTGATAGATATAGGACCGTTTATCAAATTGCAACGAACGAAGCGGCAAATGACACAAGGGGAATTGTCGGAAGGTATCGTTTCATTGTCTTATTTATCCAAAATCGAAAATAAAAAGACGAAGGCTAGCCCAGAAATCATTCAATTACTTTGTAAACGATTAGGGATTGAATTTGCAGAGGAAACGAATTCCCATATCGAGGAAAAATGCCAACAGTGGTATGAGATGCTCTTTGATCATTGTGATAAACATGAAATGAAAGCAAGGTATGAAGAATTACAATCACTTATGGACCAGAGCATCAATGAGAACTTTATCATGTTTGAAATTCATAAAATACGTTACTATACTGTTTTAAGTGAAATGAATCAAGCACTGGCAAAAATAAACGAATTACGGGAACTCGTTGATTCATTTAATGTAAAACACGAATATTATTGGTACAAGTTCAAGGGGAATTATTATGGTTCTTTGTCAAATGTGGTGGTGGAAATTACTCTCCACCATCTCTTTTTAGTTAGTGTTAAATTAATTTGTTAACCTCTTGTTGCCATAGTATTTTATTCTTTAATCTTGAAAAATTTTTAATGCCATAGGACTTACGTTTTAACACCTTTATCTTGTTGTTTATCCCTTCTATATATCCATTGTTAAAAGGATACATAAATGATTGGAGGATTTCTGTCTTCCATCGCTGAAACGTATGATAAACACGTTGAAATGAATCCATACCTGATTCTTTTAATGTCTGCATACATGCTTCTAATCCAGCTTTAGCTGTATCCTTATCGCTTTCCTTAAACCATTGATCTAACTTATTCTTAAGTGCATAGGCTTTTTGTAATCTGGGATCAATATCAAGAAGCTTTTGTACCTTTTCTGACTCTTCTTCATCCAGTTTATATACCGATTTCCATAACAGTTTTTTACTACGTTTCATCTGGATACGTGGCTTTTTATCCAAATCCCTCTGAACTTCTCGGCGTACTTCATCCAGTGCCCAATATACTTGCCTCATATAGTGAAATCGATCGGCAATAATCAATGGATTGCCTAATGCTTTTTGTACAGCTTGTTTAAAGGATTTTGACAAATCCATAACGACGATTTGGACTTTACTCGTATCACGGGATTGTAAATACTCTTTTATGGTATCTACTTTTCTGTCCGGTAAAATATCGATGATTTCTTTGTTCTCCACATCTGCAATGACTGTTTGAAACCTCTCTCCTCCTGCATCTCCTTTAAACTCATCAATAGCTATAGCACGTGGTAGAACCTTCTTTGTTTGCAGGGGATGACGATCAAACAAACGGATTAATCGATTCGTTGTCATACCAGATAAACGGGCTGCATCCGTAAATGAACCGATTGCCGAGTAAGTTCGTGCGCTCATTTGTAATGAATTGGTGCACCTTTGATACCGATCCACCATTTGTAAATGTTCATAAAAGGTATGGTGGCAATGGGTACATAGATATCTTCTTTTTCGCAGAGAAATTTTCACGGATGTATGGGATAGATTTGACCCTTGAATCAACTGTTTTCGGTAGCTGTGCACTCGCTTTGTTTTCGCTTTACAGGATGGACATGTTTGCTTTTTAACTTTCGTATAAAGCTCTACCAACCATGTCGCGGGTTCTTCTTTTATATCCCATACTTCTACTTGTTTATCTTTTATCCCCAATAAATCTATGATAAGATGATATTGCACTCTTTCCCTCTCCTTTACCTTTTGTGTCTGCAACTCAAGGTTATCAAAAGAGAGGGGAGTGAGTGTATTTTTTTGCATCTTTCTGTGCATTGGCACAATAAGGAGTACCACCACATTTAGTATAGAGCCATTATTATTCTTATTTGGATGAGCATGCTAAAGCAATGGAATTATTTAAGTTGGCACAAGAAAAAATACCGACTGCTAGTTTGGATGAGACGGAGGTTGCCGATTTAAAGTATGCTTTAGCTGTCACGCATAGCCAATTATGGGAGCAATTAGAATGTCTTGAGTATACGAAGGAAGCAATGGAAGTGTTTCAACGTGAGTACAATTTTGTACGCTGTGGTCAATGCCATATTTTATTTGGAATCTCTTACCAGAGGTTTAAAATGTACGATAAAGCGATTAAAAACTTTCAATTAGCCAAACATTTGGGGATATTAAGTGATACTGAAAGTGTCATTACCTTAGCATATCAAAATCTAGGGCATTTATATTCGCAAATGGATAATTCAAATGAAGCAATTAAGAATTATTTGTTAGCTTTTGAAGAAAATCAAGAATCGGAATACAAATTAAAGGTTGAAGCAATAACCTACTTAATTCAAGAATTTTATGTTGTTGGAGATTACGAAAGTTTAAGTAAATACCTGGAAAAGGCGAAAGAATTGCTTAGACAAGATGCAAATAACGTACACAAATTCTACTACCAATTTTGCAAGTATAGCATCCAGGTACATGCTTATTTGTTAAATGAAGAGTTTGATAAGTTTAAAGCGTTATTAACAGATGACTTTATACCTTACCTTAAGCACGCAGGCGAATATGGTGAATTAGCGTTCTATGCTAAAATGTTGGCAAATCATTTAGAACAATGGGGAAAGTATAAAGAATCTGTTCAATATTATAAGTTAGCAAGCAGAAGCTACGAGGAGTTTGTGAACATGTAAATTAAAATGAGGAGGGATAAAGTGAAAAAAATGATACTATCCGTATTATGTGGAGCATTTCTGATTGGGGGATTTCTCTTTACTGAGCAGCAGTTTTCAGATAGCGCTGGAAGAGGTCATCCAGAAACTGCAAGTGAAAGTAGTCAGTTTTAATTCCATTTTTTATCTTTAAAGGATTTGGATTAGAAAATAGTAGTTTTATTAAAATAGGACGCTACAAGAATTTTGTTGCATTTTAAAGGGGGTGAGGAGAAAAAACATATACGGCAAGACTATTCTTTGTTAATTATGCACTAGCAGATGTGCTGGTGGTCATCAACTAAGTGTCACACTTCAATTAAGCAAATACATTCTTTTCAATCTGTTTTAACTTTTTTACCCTATTTATGATAGAATTTTTCCCAGTGCGGCGTGGAACCCGTTCTGGGGCTTTTTTTGTTTTAAAGTATGAATTTCTGTAGACCTCTACAGTCTCCTTTTGACTGACCCCTTAAAGTGAATTTACCCATTAAAATTAATGATGCCTTTCCATTTTCTTCAAGTTATTCATAGGCACTTCGAATGGATTTTAGCATAACTATTTCATTTACAAATTATTAGTACTTCTTCTGAAAGTATTTTAAAAATGTTTACGCTTTAAAAATAATACGTTATTGTTGTAATATTCTATTATAAAATAATATTGCATAAAGTGAAATACACCTAGGGAGGAGGAGAGCTATATGGAATACACCATTCAAGGGGCAACGTGGTTTTGGCTTTTTGTCCCAATGCCTATTGTGCTTATTTTATCATGCATTACTTTATTTACAGAGAGGAGGAAATAAACAATGACTACACCTACACTGGTCACCTTTATCGTTTACTTAGTAGGAATGTTGACGATTGGTATTATTATGTATTATCGAACGAATAATTTATCCGATTATGTTTTAGGAGGCAGAGGGTTAGGTCCAGGCGTAGCTGCGCTTAGTGCTGGAGCTTCGGATATGAGCGGCTGGCTATTATTAGGATTACCCGGTGCAATTTATGCTTCAGGCCTGTCGGAAGCGTGGATGGGAATCGGGCTTGCAATTGGCGCCTATTTAAATTGGCAATTTGTTGCCAAAAGATTGCGTGTATATACGGAAGTAAGTAATAACTCGATTACCATTCCAGACTTCTTGGCAAATCGGTTTAAGGATACATCACATATTCTACGTGTGATTGCAGCATTAGTTATCTTATTATTCTTTACCTTTTATACATCTTCTGGCATGGTAGCCGGAGCAAAGCTATTTGAGGCGTCATTTGGGCTTTCTTATGAAGTCGCCCTTTGGATTGGTGGTATTATTGTTATTTCTTATACGCTATTAGGAGGCTTTTTAGCTGTTGCTTGGACAGATTTTGTCCAGGGCTTACTGATGTTTCTTGCGTTACTTGTAGTACCAGTTGTGGCATTAACGCAAATGGGCGGATGGGACGCAGCTGTTCAAGCAGTTGGAGAAATTAATCCTACTCACCTGAATATGGTTGAGGGTGTTGGGATGATGGCAATTATTTCTTCACTTGCATGGGGATTAGGGTATTTTGGTCAGCCTCATATCTTGGTCCGTTTTATGGCTTTACGTTCGCATAAAGATGTTCCAAAAGCAAGGTTTATTGGAACTACATGGATGGTTTTAGGATTGTACGGGGCGATTTTTACGGGGTTTGTTGGGCTGGCATTTATTAGTACCCAAGAGGTTTCGATCCTATCTGAATTTGGCATTCAAGTTGTAAATCAGAATGGGTTACAAGTACTGGCAGATTCGGAGAAAATTTTTATTGCCTTTTCACAAATTCTCTTTCACCCGGTTGTAGCAGGGGTATTATTAGCTGCCATTTTATCGGCAATTATGAGTACGATAGACTCGCAGTTACTTGTATCCTCCTCAGCGGTAGCAGAGGATTTATATAGAGCTATATTTCGTAAACAAGCAACAGATAAGGAACTGGTATGGGTAGGCAGGCTGGCAACTGTCATTATTGCCTTGATTGCACTTCTAATTGCCCTAAATCCAGACAGTTCCGTGTTGGATTTAGTTGGCTATGCATGGGCTGGATTTGGTGCAGCATTTGGTCCCATTATTTTGTTAGCTTTATTTTGGAGGCGGGTTACACGGAATGGCGCACTTGCAGGTATTGTAGTTGGTGCAGTGGCAGTTATTATTTGGGGTCCGGTACTGTTGGGCGGGATTTTTGACTTATATGAAATTGTTCCTGGTTTTTTCTTTAATTTATGCACAACGATTATCGTTAGTTTACTTGGTAAGCCTAATGAGGAGCTAATTGCAGATTATGATGAAACAGCAAGACGTCTTTAGAGAAGAATCATTCATATAGTAATACATGTGGTCAATATTTTCCTTTTTAGTTGGTTTCGGATTTGTCGCAGTTGCTTATTTCTCGAATTCGTCGGAAGATGCCCGTACATTCCGGTAAATTTTTATGCGGGTACATCTTTCAGAACTTTTTCACCTGATTTCAGTGTCGTGCGTTCTGCAACCATAGTCGAAATTATTAATAGGTTTTCTCTCACCAGCATTATGATAAATATCGCATGTTTGTCCCAATGTTCAGAGCGCCGACTATCAAATTTACAACAAGAACCTCCTCATACAACTAAATGGAGCAACATCATTTCTATTAGGGGATCTTCGTGTCTCCAGCTATTGCTGGAATCTTAATATAGTTTTTATAGTCATTATGAAATTCATTTTCAGTTCCTTCTGTATGAAGTTTTCCAACGATATATTCTTTAAATTATTGTTTTGCATCCAGATATGTACTACTTCACGTTTAACTTTGCTTCATAGTGTTTTAAGATTACCTTTGCTCTTTTTTAAAAAAGGGGAAATTTAAATGAAAAAGTATTATTATAAGAGGATAATTTCTTATTTTACGAGAGGTAGTTTAAAACATTGAAAGAACTAATAACGAAAAAATTTATTGAAAAAGGTGGGTATTCGGATTACAGTGTTCAAAACCAATTTCAATGTTGATATAATACTAAATCGAATAGTGTGGAATCTCTATAAAAACATATGAAATTCGAGAATTAATAGGCAAAATTAAGCAATTAGAAAATTTAAAACTTCATTTGTAATATAGTTAAGGTTGCTTTATAATTAATAGAGCTTAGTAAAATGAGGTGCATGAAATGAAAGATGAATATATCCACCAAATAAATATTTTACAAAATAACTTTAATATCTTAGTAGCAAAAAAATTTGAGGATAAGCTAGATAATCAGCTAACAGCTAAGCAAGTATTACTGTTAGAGTTGATAAAGCAAGGGTTTACTTCAACGAAAGATATAGCTGATAAATTAAATGTTTCTACAAGTGCAGTAAGTCAAATACTAAATAAATTAGAAGACAGAGGATATATCGAACGAAATTTTAATCCGCAAGACCGACGTGAAATCATCTTGAACCTTGCTGATAAAGCCCATCAGTATTTCAGAGATTTAGCTGCTCTGAAACTTCAAATTAATAAGGACATTTATGGAAATTTATCTTCAAAGGATTTAAAGCAATTAAAGGATATATTAGAAAAAATAATAACTATTGCTGATGAAAGCGATCAATCGAATGCAAATAATTAAGAGAAAATAAATTGGAGGAAATAATAGTACAATTCTGTTGTGTTATTGGAGTGGATGATTTGACTTTGTATTATAGAGAAACTGGAAATAAGGACGGTTCAATGATGTTTTTTATACATGGTGGCGGGGTAAGTAGCTGGATGTGGGAAAAACAAATGCAATACTTCAGTCAGTATCATTGTGTTGCAATAGATTTACCAGAACAAGGGAAAAGTAATCATACAGCTAAATTTTCAATTAAATATAGTGCAGAAAGAGCGATAGAGATAATAGAGAAAATAGCAAATGATAAAAAAGTAATCGTTATTGGATTCTCTTTAGGGGCGCAAGTAGCTATTCAAATGCTGAGTATAAAACCGAATTTAATTCATTATGCAGTTATTAATAGTGCGTTAGTTAGACCAAATTCATTTGTAAAAAAACTAATTAGACCTACAATTAAATTGACGTTTCCATTGATTAAAAACAAATCATTTTCAAAACTTCAAGCAAAAACACTATATATCGATATGGAACACTTCGAAACCTATTATAAAGAAAGTTCCTTAATGAAGTCGGATACGCTTGTACGAATATTAGAAGAAAATATGTCGTTTGAATTACCTGAAGATTTTAATAAGGCAAAGGGAAAGATTTTGGTTACCGTTGGTGAAAGAGAAAAAGCAGTAATGAAAAAATAGCAAAAGATATAATTTTAAATAATTCAAACTGTTTAGGGGTAATAATACCTAACGTTAGTCATGGAATACCTCTAGTGCATCCTGATTTTTTTAATCAATTGGTTGAGAAATGGATTATTGACGGTGAAATACCAGATGGAAAGACAATAAATATTTCTTAAATTAGTCGGTGTTTATTAATCAAATTTATTTAAATAACTTAAGAATCAAGTGAAAAGCCTCGGCTTGATCATTATAGTTTTTATATAAGTCCAACATTCCAAGACTGCTTTAAAAAGAAATATAATGAAAAGGGGAAATAGAAAATTTATTATATATTGAAACTAGAAAAACAGCGCTTACCATTTTTCTGGTGGAGTTAACTGCTTCACCTTCTTTGCGTTTCTAAATTTTTCACAGTGCCAAATCTCTTCAAGTTTGGTAAGAAGGAAGAGTGATTTTCTATGCACGCTACGGTTTTATTTTCGTGAATTTGAATAAAGCAATTATGATCAGTAGATGAAAGAGAAGTAATGTTCTTTATTCGTCTAAGTAAACAAATTACAAATTAGTTAGGTTCTATCCTGACACAACTAGCCAATAGTAGGCTTTCCTAAATATATGTAAGGAATGAGAATGCATTCCTTAAAATTTTCGTTTTCCAAGTTTTTGCATGATGGAAGAGGAAACTGTTCATTAATTCGGTTTACTTCTCTACTTTAGTTGCTTAGTTATAGGACATTCTGCTATTATCAATAGTGTTACCACAACGTTTATTTTGCTTTAAGAGGTAGCAGGACGTTTAAAAGAAAAAACTATTTCAAAGAAAACAAATTTGATACAAAAGATAAACCAATTGTTTATTCTGTATGTAACTGGCAATAACGCCAACCCTTTCATGTTACTAGGACAGATAGGGAGGAATTAATTGCAAGTTAAATGGCGCTGTGCGGTATATCCTGCATATAAGTGCTGTAAGGCTCCCGCTCTAAGAGGTGCAGAGAGTTTCCTGAGCAAGTCTAAGTGGATAACAGCCCAAAATGTCCTATTTCATAAGCGGCCTTTAGGTCATACCGTTACGGTACTAACAATAGCGGGGAAAAACGCCTCACTGATTGAAGAGTTCGCTTTATACAACATCAGTAAAGGATAAATGAAAGTACTACTCATGAATAATTCATGTTATGAATGCAATTCTGGTGTGTACCATATAAAAGTATGTAGTTTGGAGGGAAAGAAGTGGAAAAAATTTCGAAAGATCAAGTAAAACATGTTGCTCATTTGGCTCGCTTGCATGTGACAGAAGAGGAAGCAGAAATGTTTACAGAGCATTTAAGTTCGATCATTGCTTATGCAGAGCAGTTAAATGAATTGGATACAACGAATGTAGAACCGACGACGCATGTACTTGATATAAAAAATGTGATGCGTAAAGATGAGCCGAAGCAATGGATTACACAAGAAGAAGCACTGAAAAATGCTCCAGATCATCAAGATGGTCATTTTCGTGTGCCATCAATTTTGGAGTAGGGAGGGAAAAGAATGTCGTTATTTGATTACACCATCAAGCAATTAGAAGAGAAATTACATAAAGGTGAAATTACCGTGGAAGAGCTAGTAAATGCTTCCTATGAGCGTATCCATGAAGTGGATGACCGAGTTCATGCATTTCTTACATTAGATGAAGAAAAAGCAAGAACAAAAGCAAAAGAACTGGATAAGGAATCAGATAAAACAGCAGCTTTATTTGGCATTCCTAGTGGGATTAAAGATAATATTGTAACGAAATCACTGCGTACTACATGTGCCAGTCAGTTTCTAGATAATTTCCATGACCCTTTATATAACGCAACGGTTGTTGATAAACTAAATCAACAAAAAGCTGTTACCATTGGTAAATTGAATATGGATGAATTTGCAATGGGGTCATCCAATGAAAACTCAAGCTATGAACCAACTCGTAACCCTTGGAACACCGATTATGTTCCTGGTGGGTCTAGTGGTGGCTCAGCAGCTGCTGTAGCAGCAGGTGAAGTGCTATTTGCATTAGGGTCAGATACAGGCGGTTCTATTCGTCAGCCAGCAGCATTTTGCGGCGTTGTAGGATTAAAACCTACATACGGACGGGTATCTCGGTTTGGTTTAGTAGCCTTTGCGTCCTCTTTGGATCAAATTGGTCCAATTACCCGTACGGTAGAAGATAATGCACGTGTACTTGAAGTGATTTCTGGACATGATGTGATGGATTCAACGAGTGCAGATGTAGAAGTCCCTGCGTACACGAAAGCTTTAACGAACGATGTGAAGGGATTAAAAATTGCTGTGCCAAAGGAATACCTTAGTGAAGGTGTAACTCCAGAGGTTAAAGAGACAGTTATGCAAGCATTAAAGGTATATGAATCTTTAGGAGCTACGTGGGAAGAGGTTTCCCTGCCGCACTCTAAATATGCTGTTGCAACATACTACCTGCTATCTTCATCGGAAGCTTCAGCCAACCTTGCTCGCTTTGACGGGGTTCGTTATGGAGTTCGCTCTGAGAATGCAGAAAATATGATCGACATGTTCAAAAAGTCACGCAGCGAAGGATTTGGTGAAGAAGTGAAGCGTCGGATTATGTTAGGGACGTTTGCCCTTAGCTCTGGATACTACGATGCGTACTATAAAAAGGCACAAAAAGTGCGTACATTAATAAAGCAGGATTTTGATCAGATTTTCCAAGATTATGATGTGGTAATCGGACCAACTACGCCAACTCCAGCATTTAAAGTCGGGGAAAAAGTGGACGACCCACTAACGATGTATGCAAATGATATTTTAACCATCCCGGTAAATTTAGCTGGCGTACCAGGTATTTCCGTTCCGTGTGGGTTTTCTGGGGCAGGATTGCCAATCGGTCTGCAAATTATTGGAAAGCATTTTGATGAGGCTACTGTATACCGCGCTGCACATGCGTATGAGCAAGCGACGGATCATCATAAACAACGCCCTCAGCTAGGAGGTGCCAAGTAATGAATTTTGAAACAATCATTGGCTTAGAGGTACACGTTGAATTAAAAACAAAGTCGAAAATCTTTAGTCCTAGTACTAATGAGTTTGGGACAGCTCCAAACACAAACGTGAATCCAATCGATTTGGGATATCCAGGTGTTTTGCCTGTATTGAACGAAGAAGCGGTTAATTTTGCAATGAAAGCAGCAATGGCTTTAAATTGTGATATTGCGACTCATACGAAATTTGATCGCAAAAATTACTTCTATCCGGACAATCCAAAGGCTTATCAAATTTCACAATTTGATCAACCAATTGGCGAGAATGGTTGGATTGAAATTGAAGTGCATGGAAAGAAAAAACGGATCGGCATTACACGACTTCATCTGGAAGAAGATGCGGGTAAACTAACACATGGTGATGATGGTTATTCGTTGGTTGATTTTAATCGTCAAGGCACACCATTAATTGAAATTGTTTCCGAACCAGATATGCGTTCGCCAGAAGAAGCTTATGCGTATCTAGAAAAACTCAAAAACATTATTCAATATACTGGTGTGTCCGATGTGAAAATGCAGGAAGGGTCTTTACGCTGTGATGCGAATATTTCTTTACGTCCAATTGGCCAAGAAGAATTCGGAACAAAAACGGAGCTAAAGAATTTGAACTCCTTTAGCTTTGTGCAAAAAGGATTAGAATTTGAAGAAAAACGTCAAGAGAAAGAATTGCTTTCAGGAGGAAAAATCCTGCAAGAAACACGTCGTTACGATGAAAAAACCAAGGAAACGATCCTCATGCGTGTTAAGGAAGGTTCGGATGATTACCGTTATTTCCCTGAGCCTGACCTAGTTCCATTGTATATTGATGAGGCTTGGAAGGAGCGCATTCGTAAAGAAATTCCAGAGCTGCCTGATGCACGTAAAAAACGATATATGGAAGAGCTTGAGTTGCCTGAATATGATGCTACCGTGATTACCAATTCCAAACAGATGGCTGATTTCTTTGAAGAAGCTATCGCTCACGGGGCTGATATGAAGCAAGTTTCTAATTGGCTTATGGGTGAAATTTCGGCTTATATGAACAAGCATTATAAAGAGCTGGATGAATTAGCTATTACGCCAGAAGCGCTTGCCAAAATGATTCAGCTCATTGATGATGGAACCATTTCTTCCAAGATCGCTAAGAAAGTGTTCGCAGAGTTAGTGGAAAATGGTGGCGATCCGGAGAAGATTGTAAAAGAAAAAGGTCTTGTTCAAATTTCTGACGAAGGTCAATTGAAAGAAATTATTTCTAAAGTGCTTGATGAAAATGAACAATCAATTATCGATTATAAAAATGGTAAAAATAAAGCAGTTGGTTTCTTAGTCGGTCAAGTGATGAAAGCTACTAAAGGACAAGCAAATCCACCAATGGTTAACAAAATTTTATTAGAAGAAATAAACAAACGATAATAGATCACCTGGGCTATTATGATCGCTTTCAAATAGTCCAGGATTTGATCTGTAAGGCTCGGTTATGAATCATGATAGTTGGATTGGAAGTCTACGGAACATACAGCATGTAAATCTCTGTTTTCGTTAGAGTTTAACAGTAAAAACTTTTGAAGCTCGGGTTGATGCAATTAACTAATGCAGGGGTTTCATTGTGGGTAGAGGAATTTCTTTTCCATATTGGAAAGTGCCGATTCACTAAGTTGCTGTAGGCGTATTAGGTGATTGATAATCGTTGTAAGTGTTTAAAACGTGGGAAACGACAACGACAAGTTTTAACGATAGATCGATCAGCTATTTTCTGCTGGCTATTTTATCCCTATATAAGGTGCAGTAAGACTCCAAATTCAGGAGTTGGATAATCTTTACTAATAACAAGTCTAAATGGAAGATAACAGCACCTAAATGCCCTATTTCGTAAGGGGACTTTAGGTGATACCATTACGGTACTAACAATCCGTGGGGGATGAATCCCCCCAATATATGGAAGATTCCCTTTATCAGAAGCGGCTGTATTCAAATCCATTCAGTTAATTTTGACATATATAGGTGATGGTTCATAAAATCTTCCTTGTGTGTCCTCTTTTCAAAATCATAGAAAAGGGCTATGATAAAGAATAGACTGCAGGTACATCATGTTTTTTAGGTTTTTATGATAAGCATACGAATCAGGTTCGGTCTATTTAGTTACATACTTTTTAAATATCATTCTATGTTTGCAATTTTTAATAATTATGGTCCTGCATACCTGATGCAATGCGGAGGGAAAGCAATGAATAAAGCGCGTATTATTTATAATCCTACGTCTGGTAGAGAAGCTTTTAAAAAAGAATTGCCAGCTGTATTAGAGAAGCTTGAAGTAGCTGGTTATGAAACATCTGCTCATGCAACGACTTGTGAGGGAGACGCGATCCAAGCTGCAAAATTGGCTGTTGAAAGAGGTCATGACCTTGTGATTGCTGCTGGTGGAGATGGAACAATTAATGAAGTTATTAATGGGATAGCTGAGCAGGAGAGACGGCCAAAGCTTGGTATTATACCAGTGGGGACGACGAACGATTTTGCCAGAGCCCTACATATTCCACGTGATATTCAAAAAGCAGTTGATGTAATTACGGAAGGGAAATCGATGTGTTTAGATATTGGAAAAGTGAATGAGCACTATTTCATGAACATTGCTGGTGGAGGTAAACTTACTGAACTGACATATGAAGTGCCAAGCAAGCTAAAGACGATGCTTGGACAGTTAGCTTATTATATGAAGGGGATTGAGATGTTACCTTCTTTAAAACCGACAAGAGCTAAAATCGAATATGACGGCAATGTCATTGATGAAGATATTATGCTCTTTCTCATCTCCAATACTAATTCAGTTGGTGGTTTTGAAAAACTCGCTCCGGAAGCGGATATGCAGGACGGTTACTTTGATTTAATCATCTTACGCAAAACAAATTTGGCAGAATTTATCCGAATTGCGACACTAGCACTACGCGGAGCACATTTAGAGGATCGCCACGTCATCTATGATAAGGCGAAGCATGTTAAAGTGACGACAGATGAGAAAATGCAATTAAATATTGACGGTGAGTACGGGGGACTGCTTCCAGGAGAATTTGCAAATCTACAGCAGCATATTGAATTTTTCGTTCCAGCTGAATTTATCGAAAAGAATTAACGGACTGCATGTATGAACTGCACCCAAAAGTTAGATGATACATCTAACTTTGCGGTGCACATTAAGGCAGTCCTTTTGCATGTTAAAAAGTGCTTTGCGCTGTGTTGCTGAGCGAGTCCACAGATTGCTGGAAATGGAAGGCTGATCATGTTTTTATGCATCATTGTAAAGCTTGTTAATTGTGAACTTCAGCGATTTTACTTTTTATCCATAAATAAAGCGTTAACGAGACCTCACTATTGGTTTTTAAAGTTCACTTCCAAAAGGTGAAAAGTCATGCTAAGCTTATGAATAATAGAAGAAGTTTTAATAGGGGGTATTCTTTTGAACGGAGAATTTTATGTCGGTTGGGGGACATTAGCGTTAATTAATGCTGGGTTAGCGCAAGGGAAGAATAGAACAGCTGTTAATTGGTTTTTATTGTCTCTATTTATAGGACCAATTGCCACGCTTAGTTTGTTGCTCGTTGAGAAACGGCCAGAAGATCAATAGGTGAATTTAGATAACATAACATGGTTACATATTTCCAAGTGCATGAATTCATTATGTAACCATTAACTTCTATGATAAGATAGGAACACAAACTAGCTTATAAAGGAAGAGAATCATGGCAAAAAAAGCAGTACCAGTAAAAAAGAACGAGACCTTGACGCTCGCATTTGAAGATTTGACCCATGAAGGGAATGGAGTTGCTAAAGTAAATGGCTACCCTCTGTTTGTACCGTATGGATTGCCAGGCGAACAAGCTCTCGTTAAAGTCATAAAAGTAAATAAAAATTTTGGCTTTGGAAAGCTTCTGGAAGTAAAACAAGCAAGTCCAGATCGAGTAGAAGCACCTTGTGATGTTTATTATAAATGTGGTGGTTGCCAATTGCAGCATATGAGTTATGATCTGCAGCTGAATATGAAGCGAAACCAAGTAAAAAACGTGATGCGTAAAATTGCCCATATGAGCCATGTTCCAGTTCATCCTACACTTGGTATGACGGATCCATGGCGTTATCGTAATAAAGTGCAAATTCCGGTTGGCGAAAAGAACGGTGAGTTAATTACTGGTTTTTTTCAAAAACGCAGTCATCGTATCATTGAAGATATGGATACATGTGTCATTCAGGATGAAGTCAATGATCGTATGGTAGAAGCAGTGCGACGGATTGCCAACCAATTAGGAATCACTGCTTATGATGAATCCAAGCATCGCGGGGTGTTGCGCCATATCATGGTACGTACCGGTAGAGAAACAAAGGATACGATGATTGTTCTCGTAACGCGAACGGACAAGCTTCCAGAACAGGATAAGCTGATTCAAGCATTGACAGAAACCTATCCTCATATTAAATCGATTGTTCACAATGTGAATAAGGAAATAACGAATGTCATTTTAGGTAAAAAGACGAAAGTGATTTGGGGAGATGACTATATTTACGATACGATTGGTAACATTCGATTCGCTATTTCTGCTAAGTCGTTTTATCAAGTCAATCCCCCTCAAACAAAAGTGCTATATGAAAAAGCTTTGGAATATGCAAATCTTAATTCATCGGATGTCGTTATTGATGCGTATTGTGGCATCGGTACGATTTCATTATTTTTAGCGCAGCAGGCGAAAAAGGTTTACGGCATAGAGGTTGTTCCAGAAGCAATTAGCGATGCAAAAAGAAATGCCAAATTGAACGGAATTACCAATGTTGAATTCGTTGTAGGTGAAGCTGAGAAAGTTATGCCATGGTGGAAGGCACAAGGATTGCATCCTGACGTTATCATCGTTGATCCGCCACGAAAAGGATGTGATGGAGACTTTCTGCAAGCAATGATTGAGATGCAACCGAAACGAATTGTGTATGTTTCTTGCAACCCGTCTACATTAGCTCGAGACTTAAAAATACTAGATGAAGGCGGCTATGAAACAAAGGAAGTGCAACCAGTTGACATGTTTCCACAGACGAATCATGTGGAGGCAGTGTCTTTACTAGAAAGAAAAATGTCTAACTAAAAAGAACATTTCTCAGTGATAATAGACTTTTCCTAATAAGACCTGGATTTCGGTAAAATAAACAATTCCGATTTAGACCCCGATTTCGTGAAAATAAACATTTCCGATTTCGGGGTCTAATCCAATAATTTCTTGGGTAATAGATGAAAGAGTGGGGAGAAAAGAGTTCTTTTTCTTCCCTTTTCTTTTTTCTCTATTCCTTGTTATCACTGGGTTCAACCAATATCCCACTCAATATTTAACTCAATAACAAATCACATCCAATATTTTATCTTTTCCTCTTCCATAATTTTCTCCATTATTTTTGAGAGAACTTTATTTTAAAACAAAAAAAAGGTGGAAAAGCGGTGAAAAACGGCCATATTTTCTACCGGGATTGGGAAAAAAGAGGGTTTAGTCGGAAAACTTTATTTTAACTCTGACGGTGGAATGCGGGTTTGAGGGGGGATTTAGGGAGAGTTTATTTTAATTGTACATAGTAGAGAAAAGAAATTTAGTTTGGTTTGTAATATTTTAACCATATTAAGTAAAATAGGAGATAAGAAGGAGTAGAACAGGGTTGATATACGTAAGAATTTTACAAAGAGTGTTGCTGTAGAGTTGATATTTATAAAAATTAGTCTCTACTATCTCCCTGTTGTTTTCCACTTCTTCACGCTAAAAAGTCGATACCTACTGCTAAATAGTTGGTACATTTGAGGGAAGAGCGGGGGAAACACGAATAGGCAGAACAATCATTTAAGGTTAATCAAAACTCAATACGAATCCAGCCTGGATCCAATAGTGGTCCAGTGTTCTTTATCCAATATTCCTTTACCCCGTTTTCTATTTTCCCTCACAATATATTTCATTAAATAATCAATTACTCGGACCCCAAAACTTGAAAAAATTGTAAAACTCCCTTGGATATTGTTTTATCTATGTTATATTTGCACCCATTTATCAAAATTTAGTAGAGGAATATTATAGTTTGATAAATTAGAATGCAAAATTTATAATATATTATTTGAATTCCAATAATTTTCTGATGTTATAATAGTATTAATTACCATATTAGTAAAGTGTAGTTGCTATATTAATAGGAAGGGAGGGTGAATAAATGAAAAAGAAGGTATTTGTTTTAATGTTTTCTACGTTATTATGTTTCTCCGCATTTGGAAATCCAGTATTTGCAGAAGAAAGTGTGGCTGTTGAAAAGGAAGGCGAAGTTAATCCAGAATGGGCACCGGTTACAAGAATTTGGCATGAATTCGGACCGGTTCCATATCAAGGACGCACGGTGTATATACAAACAACTAAATATAGAGCGTCTTTCGAGGGGTACGTATCTGCTAGAAATGTAGGTGGAGGACTATTCATCTATGAAGGGTATTTATACAATTTTCAAGGGCCTATTCCGTTACCATCTAAATAGGTTTATTAGTGAATCCTTTTTAATGCCATAGGACTTATGTTTTAACACCTTTATCTTGTTGTTTACCCCCTCTATATATCCATTGTTAAAAGGATATATAAATGATTGAAAGATTTCTGTTTTCCATCGCTGAAACGTATGATAAACACGTTGAAATGAATCAATCATACCTTATTCTTTTAACGCCTGCATACATGCTTCTAATCCAGCTTTAGCTTTATCCTTATCGCTTTCTTAAACCATTGATATAACTTATTTTTAAGTGCATATGCTTTTTGTAATCTAGGATCAATCTCAAGGAGTTTTTGTACCTTTTCTGACTCTTCTTCATCCAGTTTATATACCGATTTCCATAACAGTTTTTTACTACGTTTCATCAGAAAACGTGGCTTTTTATCCAAATCCCTTTGAACTTCTCGGCGTACTTCATGCCTCATATAGTGAAATCATCTGCAATAAAAATAGTTTCCCTAATGCTATATCCTTTCAAAACACATTTCATGCTAAAATTGCTGCTATTACTGACCCTATCATAATATCCCATTCAATATTACTTTTAATAACAAATTAGTGCTCATCTGTTATGATTATTTTCCTAAACTCTTTTCTCTGGTATCTTTATCTTCATTACTTTTATATCGTTGTTTAGCCTATACCGTTGGTTCGTTTATTCCTCCAGTTTAATCGTTACCGTTTAAGGTTTAACATTTAGTAAAAATTCCCTTTAACATTGACCGAACGTCGTTCAATTGATAGAATCTAAATATAGGAGCTTTTCCGACCACCTTGTGGATACGCAAGACGAAAAAATGTGTGGATAAAAATCATGTGATATATAAAGGGTGAGCAAGTTTGGCGAAAACGCATAGTTATACCAATATTTAACCAAATACTTTCAATTTGGGCGTTAGGTGGGATAAAGATGCTTTAAATCTTCAGTATTTTGAACGATTAGATATCTACCTCACACCATTCTTAATTAGGTGTTTGAGAAATTCTAAGAAAACAAGAACATTTGCAAGAAATGTTAATTAAATAGAGGAAGGCAATAATAATAACTAAAAATTAAATAAATAATAGAATACCAATATCTAAATCGGAGGTATTAAATGTGAGAACTGTCAAGAAACCAGAAGAACGGCTGAAAGAGCTAATTGAATTAGCGAAGGAATTGTTTTTAGAAAAAGGTTACGAAAAAGTAACTGTTCGTGAAATTCTCAATAAAACAGAAAGTTCGGGAGGGCCGGGATTATTTTACCATTATTTTAAATCGAAAAAAGAGATTTATGAAGCTGTGATTAATCAAATGGCTGAAGAAACGATTTTAAAGAGAAAAAAAATCTTTCAAGAAATGGATAATTCGGATGAAAGTGTATTACTTACTATTTCAAAGTTACTCATTATGATTAGAAATGACACGTTGGAATATCAGAAATTACAATTGAAGGGCGAAAATAAACAACTTTTGGAAAGTGCTTCGAAAAAGATAATTAAATCAGAGAAAACAATGATAAAAACGTTGCTATATCAATTATTAGAAAGAAGGATTGTTCCCGAATCTCCAATATTCAATAATGATTCATGTGATTTTTTGGCGAACTTCATCATTTATGGAGCAAATGGTATTTTGGCAAACCTTGAACCAGACCAAGATAGAATCGAAGCAACTGAATATATAAAAAAAGTCATTGAAAAATTAACTTATTTACAACTATAAAATATGGTGCGAAACTATAGTTTTGAGAAAGGAGATAGTTATGTCATTCGTAGAAGTTAAGAATATTATTAAAGATTATTACAGTGGAGATATTACTACTCGGGCTCTTAATGATATTAGTTTTTCTTTAGAAGAGGGTACGTTTAATGTTATTCTAGGCCCTAGTGGATCAGGGAAAACTACACTTTTAAATATGTTAGGGGGTATGGATACTTTGACGAGTGGAACCATTAGTATTCAAAAGCAAACTATCTCATCTATGAAAGAATATGAACTTACCAATTATCGAAGAAGGTATGTTGGTTTTGTTTTTCAATTTTATAATATTATTCCTTCATTAAATGCTTTTGAAAATGTTCAATTAGTGGAAAAAATGTCTCCAGATTCATTTGACCCTTTAGAAATTTTAAAATCAGTTGGTCTAGGTCATCGTTTAAAAAGCTTTCCTCAAAATCTATCTGGAGGGGAACTACAAAGGGTATCCATTGCTCGTGCTATTTGTAAAAATCCGGAAATATTACTTTGTGATGAACCGACTGGAGCATTGGATTCAAAAACAGGAGGGAAAATTTTACAATTACTAAAAGATATGTCACTAAAATATCGCAAGACGGTTATTATTGTCACGCATAACGCTTCAATCGCTGAAGTTGCTGACAGCGTGATAAGAATTAAAGATGGGTATTTAGATTCCATAAACTTTAATGACCGACCTAAAAAAATTAGTGAAATTGAGTGGTAAAAATGCTAAAAAATCTTCTAAAAAAAAATTTCAGAGATTTTCGTTCTCATGCTTCCGAATTTAGTTCAGTATTTATTTTATCATTATTAAGCATCTTGATTTTTTCAGGATTGTTAGCTGCAAGCCAAGGAATGGAAGAGAAATTTGAGAAATGGTCAGAGAGTTCTAATATGGCTGATGAATGGGTTACTATTAGGGATCAGCAAGAAAATAAAGTACTTCAAGAATTAAAAGATAAAAAATCAATTGACCAGGTTATGCAACAACAATATCTAAATGTTAAGGTTGGAACAGCCTCTTCAAAGAAGCAGCTGCAATTGGTAATAGATAATGGAACAATTTCAAAGCCAGCAATAATTAAGGGTGACAAATTCTCTACCCAAACAAAAGGAATCTGGCTGGATAGTAATTTTGCAAAAGAAAACGATTATAAAGTTGATTCGAATATTCAATTAAATGTTAATGGTGAAACCAAAAGTTATTTAATAAAAGGATTGGTAGCCAGTCCTAACTTTATTGCATATACAGGACCAGCAAATGATATTGTAGCAGATCATGAAAAATACGGTTATGTATTAACTAACACAAAAACCATTCCTTCTTTAAAAAACGCAAGTAATCAAATATTGGTTACGAAAAATGAAGAGTATTCAGAGTTTGATTTAAAAGAAGACTTAAAAGATGTTTTAGGTACTTCATTAATTGATATTTCTAATAGGAATGAAAAAAACAATGTATCAGAGTTTATTCAGAAAAAAAATAGTGTAAAAAAACTTTCTATCATGTTCTGCACAGTTTTATTCGCATTAGTGATTTTAACAACAGAAACAACTATTAGAAGATTGGTTAATAAACAGAGAAGTATTATTGGTCTTTTGAGAGCTTTGGGATTGAGCAAGTTTAAAATTATCCTCCATTATGTCCAATACGGTTTTCTGCCAACTCTTTTTGGTGGAACTATAGGATTATTCTTTGGACCAAGGACAATTGCACCACTTATTTTAGATAAACAGAAACCACTTTTTAATATGCCATATTGGGAGGTAACTCCCTCGAAGTGGAGTTGGGTAATGCTCGGCGTATTAGTATTAATAGGGAGTATAGCAGGAATTACTGCTATTTTAAAAACACTAAAAGATGCACCAGCAAAAATAATGCAACCACAAAAAATCAAACGTACACCTAAAAATATAGTTGAAATGTTCCCGCGGCTTTGGGATAGTTTGTCTTGGGATTGGCGTTGGGTTTTACGAGATATATCCAGAGCTAAATTACGTGCTTTGATTGGTATCTTTGGTGTAATTGGTTCATTAATGCTTTTAATTTCTGGATTAGGAATCCAACAATCTTTAAATGACTCCAATGAAAAGACATTTGGTAGTGATCAGTCATATAAAAATGAGATTAAAATATCCCCTACTATAGACAAATCTATTATGGACTTGATGGACTCTGAATTAAATGGTGACTATCAAACTATTCAACAATTACCTGCAAACCTTTCGACTTCAAGGAAAGATTTGATGTCGCTAATTACAATTGTTGAACCTGGTATTTACATGAATTTTAATTCAACGGATTATGAATCAGTTAATTTAGAAAAAGAAGACGGTGTTTTTATTTCTGATTATATATCAAAACAGTTAAATGTGAGAAAGGGTGACTCGATAAAACTTATTGGTAATTTTTCTGAACAAAATTTAATTGTTCCTATTGCGGGAATCTTAAAAGTAGGGAGTCCTCAAGGTATAGTGATGAGTAAAGATTATTGGGGAGAATTAGAACAATTATATGTTCCTACTACGGTTTTAACTGGACAAAAAGTATCTAAAAAAATATCTGACGACGAGGATGTTGTTCAAGTAAATTCGTTAGCGCAAAATTTGGAAAGTGCAAATAAAGTTTTGACTTCTTTTCAGAGTATTATTATTCTACTTATCGTTTTTGCGGTTCTTCTAAGTTGGTTTATTTTATATAATCTAGGAGCACTTAATTTTACGGAAAGATATCGAGAGTATGCTACTTTGAGAGTCTTAGGCTTTAGATTGAACGAGATTCGGTCAATAATTATAAAAGATAGTATTGCTACTTGGATTATGGGAACGATTATAGGCATACCCTTAGGATTACTATTTTTAGATTCTTATGTAGCGTTAGCAAATTCTACAACTACTCAATTTTTTATGCATATAAGTAGTCTAAGAATAGGAACAGCAATCTTAATTGTTTTATTTAATGTTATATTAATTTCTCTGTTTATTTCCAGACAAGTCAAAAAAATGGATATGGCGACAGCCTTAAAAAGCGTAGAATAGTGATTGACAATATGAGATGTTTTAAAATGAGTGAAATTGTTATTGCTTTACCAATAAGATGTTAGCTATAGAGGGAATATAAGGGAGTAGATATTTGAATACGCAAATAGGTTTTATGTGAATTTTTACTTGATTCGATTAACATTCAAGAAAGAATTAAATTGTTATGGGGTTTAGCTCAAATACCATTATTGACATACAATATCTCATAAACCTTTTGCTTTCAAGCCCAGCTGACTTTATTCAGTTGGGCATTTTTGTGTATTCTAAGACTTCCTTTCAAAAAATTGCTCTTTTTTGCATGTAGAACCAATGGGTGGAGGCTATGAAAGGGGAAATCATCACCTACCTTTGCAGTTTGGGAGGAAGAGAAAAGAATGATAGAACCAGATCGTACCAAGTGACAAGTTCGTTGTGCCTTTCATGCCTTTTGTAAAACGTGTATTGAAGAATGAAGCAATTAATATTTACAACAAAAGAGAGCAAGTAAAGGAATGATATTTTCTGATCTTACACCACAAGAAGAAAAAATCAACTCTATACCTTAGCTAAGCAATAGGAAGAAGAAAAAGGACAAAGCTTTCAAGTGGCTGGATAAAGAAAATCACTCCGAAATTCTTGGTTGAAGTGATGCTTTCTTTACCAAAAAAGCTTATTACTGTCCTGCTATATTACTTTTTTCAACTGTCTGCTGTAGAAATAGGTAGATTATTCGATATTCCTCGTAGCACCATACAGTATAGATTGGCTCGTTATTTCTTATCAATGATAATATGCTCCCTAAACTCTATAATAACGTGAAAAAAAGATTAACCAAACATCAAATCCTTAGGTGGTTGGTTAGGTATGTAGTATATAGTCGGTTATCGATGGTTAACAAATTTATGATTCACACTCAAAAAGGAGAGGAGAAGCACATGAAGTCTTATTAAATAAAGAATTAAATAATCTTTATATTTCTGCTTGGCATCCTCGAAGTAGATCTTACAGCATCTAATCTCCTTTCCTTATAGATTCCTTATAATTTGATAGTAGACTTTAGATATCAACGAAAAGGAGCTTGGTATCTAATGTCAAAATATATGTTAGAGACACGAGATATAGGAAAAATGTTCAAAGATGAGAAAGTCTTAACGAATATTAATATGCATGTAAAATACAGTGAAATCTATGGATTGCTTGGATTGAACGGCGCTGGCAAATCTACATTAATGAAAATAATATGTGGTATATTTAGACCATCAGTTGGAGAAGTAATGTTTGCTGGACATAAATGGAATAGAAATGACTTACATGAAATTGGTTCTTTAATTGAAGGTCCAGCTATTTATGGGAATCTAACTGCTTATGATAACTTAAAGCTATTTTGTTTACAAGAAGGTATCCCATTAAATGAAATTAATCCTGTTTTAGCTAAAATGAAATTGGAAAACACCGGTAAAAAGAAAGTGAAGAACTTTTCTATAGGTATGAAACAACGTTTAGGAATTGCAATGGCCCTGATTAAAAAGCCGAAATTATTAGTGCTTGATGAACCTAGCAATGGTCTTGATCCAATGGGAATTCAAGAGTTACGTACATTATTAACCGAATTAAAAGACAACGGTATTACCATTATGATCTCTAGTCATATTCTATCTGAAATTCAACTGGTATCAGATACGATTGGTATTATTCATAATGGAACTTTAGAATATGAAAAAGAGAATAACCATGAAGAAAACTTAGAAAAAACATTCTTTGATATTACCGTAAGCCAAAGGGGATGCATCATGACATGATTGGGTACTTAAAAGCTGAACGGATAAAAATGAAAGCAACTATATCAAAACGATTATTATTCATTATCCCATTATTTTTCTTAGTATTTTCTATGTTTACTGCGCAGTTTATCACAAAAATAGGAAAATTTAATGGATATTTAGCACAAATGTTTAATCAATGGCCTTTGATTTTTTTGCCAATTGGATTAGCTATAGCATGTAGCTTGAATATCAGTTTGGAAAAAAAGAGTGGAAATTATAAGGCGATCATTGCGAATAACTTATCGTTATCTAAGACATGGTACTCTAAAATAATTAATATGGCATTTTATCAATCGCTATCTTCTATACTGATTATTGTCGTTGCTGTAGGGGGCTCGATACTAACTTATGGTGAGGTTCCTAATGTTTTAACGATCATTTATACCACTACTTTAATCACGTTAGCCGCTCTGCCACTAATACCATTTAATTTTATTCTTTCACAGTATTTCGGTACGATTATAACGATGATAACTAATTTATTAGGAGCTTTTATTAGCGTTATTTGGTTAGCACCTTATTCAAGATTTTGGTGGACTCCTTGGGCAAATATGCTTCGCATCCCAGCCGCATTGATGGGGATTCATCCGAATGGTACAGCCATTGCGCCTGGAAGCCATTTACAGGATACTACTGTATTAGGGGTGAGTATCGTCATTAGCGTACTGTACTTTGTTTTACTGTTCATTCTATCCACTTTTGCATTTAAGAAAAAGGTGATGAAATGAACTTATTAAAAACCACAACATTGAAATTAATTCGTACAAATTGGGTAATAATAATGGTAGCTTTTCCCATTTTATATGGGCTTGTGCTATATTGGTATTTAGGTAGGTATAATGACCTGGAACAAGCGTATTTTATGTACGCATTATTTTATAACTGTTTGTTGCCTTGTGGAATTGCTTTATTGGTTAGTTTGTATGTTCAATATGAAGAACAAATTGGGCACTTTAATCATTTGTTACAGTTACCTCGTCGTGATAAATGGTTGATAACTATGGTATTTGTCACTTGGCTTTCTGTAGGTATAAGCACACTCATTAGTTGTGTGCCGTTGTGGTTATTAGTAAGCAGTACGTATAATCAATATATTGGCTACTACTTACTTTTCACTACTTTGTTTTGTTTACCGATGATCATCATTATGTGGTTTGTTGCTTTAAAAATAAATGCAAGCTTATGTTTAGGTATGGGGGTCTTATTAAGTTTATTTCTAATCCTATTTGGGGCAAATAGTTTGGGTGACACAATATGGATGTACGTTCCTTTACTCTACGGAACGAGATATTTATATGTGGTAGGTAGATCACATGAAGATTTATTTTTTATTTTAGGTTTGTTCGTATTATTTTGCAGTTTTCTTTTCGCTGCTCTTATCTATTGGTTTAACCGTTGGGAGGGAAGAAAAATTAATGAATAGGAAACTTTTAATTGCTGAAGACGAAGCTGATATGCGGCGTTTAATTCGTTTGCATCTACAAAAGAAAGGCTATCAAATCATGGAAGCGACTGATGGAGAAGATGCAATTAACCAAATAAATACTAGCGTTGACCTTGTCCTGCTGGATATTATGATGCCAAAATGGAGCGGACTAGAAGTGTGTGAGCGTATTCGCCAGAAAGTGGATTGTCCAATTGTATTTATCAGTGCAGCATCAGATGAGATGACGCGTATAAAAGCTTTGTCGCTTGGCGGTGATGATTTTATCGCCAAGCCTTTTTCTCTAGAAGAATTAACTTTAAAAATTGAAGCTATTTTTAATATGCAAGCTCGTTTTCTTGACTCTTATGAAAAGGAAAAAAGAAAACATATTATGGTCGATGAATTAGAAGTTGATTTACTATCGAGACAAATATCCTATAAAAATAAACCTATCCCATTCACAAAAAAAGAATATGAATTGTTGGTTTTGTTGTTATCTTCTCCTAAACAGGTATTTACTAAGGAACAAATATATGACCATATTAGCGGAATCGATGGTATTGGAAGCTTACAATCTGTTGTAGAGCATGTTAAAAATATTAGACATAAATTAGGGGAAGTGAATTATAAATATGACTATTTACAAACTGTATGGGGGATCGGCTATCAGTGGAAAAATCACTAAGTAAAGATATAAGAAATCTTTACACGAAGAGTATTCTGTGGACAGTTGTCACTACTATATTAACTGTTATAGCTTTTGTGATTATAATTACATTCTTACAGCGGGAAATGTTACCAGCTAACCATGCAGAAATTGCAGCAATGGAAGCAAGTACTGAGATGAAAGAAAATACTTCAAAGTATTTAAACGAAAAACAGTTTTTAAGTAAACAGAATACTTTGCAGAAAAAAGGTGTGTATTTAAGTGAATTTTCAATGGATGGAGAAATGATTTCTGGTTTTGAAAGATTTGATTCCCTGTTTAATGATAAATCAATTCCAGAACTTGTTAATACCACTATAAATAGCAATGGATATTATCATAAAATTTTCCCGATAACTAGTCACGGAGAAATAAAGGGAATATGGGTATACTCCTATCAATTGAACCCAACGTTTTCAAATGAATATTATCGTTATATGATGATAGGAATGATTTTTTTAATATTTCTATCGCCTATTATATATTTTATTATCTTTTCAAGACTTTATATCAATAAGTTATATAACAAAATTAGGACTCCACTAGAAGAATTGATGGCGGCATCGCATAAAATTAGTCAAAAAGACCTTGACTTTGATTTAAAATACGATTCGAAAAATGAAATAGGTCAGTTAACCCGGTCTTTTAGACAAATGCAAGGAGAATTAAAAAAATCATTATATGAGAACTGGAAAAAAGATTCAGAATGGGCGGTCATGATGTCAAGTTTATCACATGACTTAAAGACACCTATTACACTAATTGGGATGTGCTCAGAAACACTAGCAAGTGATCAGACGTTAAGTGAAGAACAAAAAATGAGTGTAGAGATAATTGCTCGGAACATAATTAAAGCAAATCGCTTATTAGATAATATGAATATTGCAGGTAGGATTAGAAATCCGACTGCTATGAAGGACGAGACAACGTTAGTCAATTTAATAAGTGAAATAGAGTATGATTTTAAATCAATAATAGAAGAGAAGTCAATTACCTATTCCTACGAATCAACAGCAGATTCAAACATTACTGTCCCTTATTTAAAAATGAGCAGAATCTTGCAGAATATTTTTTCAAATGCAGTCCAATATACGCCTAAGGGCGGGGAAATCATGTTTACAATAGAACAAACAAATAATCATCTGTTATTAGCAATAGAGAATTCGGGAGCAGGAATTAAAAAAGAAAACTGGGAAAATATATTTAGAAAACACTATAGAGAAGATCCGTCTAGACCAAACCATGGAAATTCAGGTTTGGGTTTATATATAACTAAACAACTAATAGAATCGCTGGGTGGAACAATATCGGTAACAAACCCATTAAAATTAAATGGCATTAGATTTGAACTCGTATTACCATTGTAAGGTAAAACCGTCGATCCCTAACCACGTGTGGATGATTTAAGGACAGTTATGTTAAATAGAATTATATAAAAATTCTTATTAAAAACGGGGTTACTATACTTTTCCCCGATGTAAGGTACCGTAAGCTACTGCTTAGGTGGACTTTATATATACAAAGAGCGTAAGTGGGAAATAAAGGCGCTTAAATTCCGGATTCGTTGGGGCTGTAAGAGCCAATTGCTGAGGTTGTTGCATTTATGACAAGGTACGTTACGTAAGCGACGCTCTGCACACAGGAAAAGCTGGTTTAGCAGTTGTTTTACTTTTGATCAGTAGGCGATGAGGAAAACTCTACTTCGCGAAGTTTCCGCTTATTGTCATTTGCAATCATTTATTTGATATTAATAACATAGCGCTTGTCGTTTTATTGGAGGCTGATAATGTATGGGAATTAACAAAAGGCAAAGCACCATTTTATTACTTTTAAATAAATCCAAAGGACCTATAACAGCTAATTGGATCTCAAAAGAACTGAATGTTAGTGATCGTACGGTTCGTAATGAAATAAATAATTTACGTAAGGAATGTAAATCGCTCGGGATAGAAATTGAGTCCATACGAGGAAAAGGTTACGACTTAAAAATAATTGACCCTACTCTATTTAAAGAGGCGCTAAACATATATATAAAAGATGACACATTAACTAATTATAATCGTTTTACCCTCCAAAGCAATAGAGTGAAGTACTTGTTACAGCGTCTTTTGCTCGCAAAAGATTTTATAAAAATGGAAAAGCTTGAAGAAGAACTGTTTGTCTCAAGATCTACGTTAAAAAATGATTTGAAGCTAGTTAAGCAGGAGTTAGAAAAATTCCAGTTGGTTTGTATTAGTAAACCTTACTATGGAAAAAAGGTTCATGGTGAGGAATATATGAAAAGGTTATGCTTATCAAATTCTATATTAGATAACTATGACGTTTTTAGAGAAAAGACAGTTTGGTTTAGATTCATAGATATGGATCTATTCAATAAAATAAAGGATATAATTATTGAGATAGTGAATGATTACAGTTTTGAAATATCAGACCTAACATTGGAGAATTTGGCTACTCATATAGCTATAGCTTGCAAGCGTATCGAAGACAACTTTATTATTGAACAACTAAATATTCCATTAGCAGATGGATATACAGTTGAAAAAAGTATCGCAAATAAAATTATCCAAAGAGTAGAGTGTTTTACAGGTTTAAATTTCCCTAGAACAGAAGAAGAGTATATTTTAGTTCACCTGTTAGGTACAAAATTACTCTCTAATAAAAGGAATGCTAATGATTCTATCGTCATGAATGAGATTGTAAGAGACATTGTGATAGAGCTAAAGGAAATATATGATTGGGACTTTTATTCTGACTTGGAATTTATTCAGGGACTATCTTCGCACCTTGGACCAGTAATGAATCGGTTAAAATATGGTATGAATATTCATAATCCTTTATTAAACGACATAAAGCTGACATACCCTCTTGCCTTTGAAGGTGCAATTGTTGCAAGTAGATGTATTAAAAAGTACATCGATAAAGAAATTAATGAACATGAAATATCTTATATTGCTATGTATATTCAAGCAGCCCTTGAAAGAATAAAGGGAATACAAAAATATAAGATATTAGTCGTTTGTGCAACAGGAGTGGGAAGTGCAAAGCTTTTATATTATCAATTAAAGGATTTGTTTGGGCAGAAAATAGAGATAGTAGATACTATTAGTTTCTATAAACTGCCTTCTTTTTCTTTAGCTGGTATTGATTTCATAATAAGTACTGTTCCAATAAATAGAAAATTAAAGACTCCAGTTATTGTTGTCAATCCTTTTCTAAAAGATGAGGACATTAACACTATTGCTAGCCAGGTCAACACGTGTGATAATATACTTTCTTTTATAGATCTAGAAAGAATTTTTGTTCATGAAGAATTAAAAAACCAGGAAGCTGTTATTCAATTTTTATGTAATAAATTATATGAACAAGGTCTTGTTAAGAAAAACTACGCTACTTTAGTATTAAAGAGAGAGTCTGTGGCATCCACTTATTTTGGAAACTTGGTAGCAATACCACACCCGATAACTCCTCAAACTAGCAAAACATTTTGGACCATATGTACATTAAAAGCTCCAATATTGTGGAACAATCAAAATATGGTGCAACTTGTTTGTTTGCTAAATGTAGAAAAAGATGGTGCAGAGGATTTAAGCGGTATGTATGAAAGTTTAATTCATCTCATTAAAAGTAATTCAATTGTAAGAGAAATAATAAATAGTAAATCGCCGCAACAAATAGCTGAAATACTAAGCGAACAGATAAAAAGGTAAGCCAATATAGAGTGTTGGCTTACCTTTTTAATCTTATAGGAAATAATAAAATTAGGTGCTTGTATGTCCGGCTCCATCGCCCAGCAACTATGCGACTTTAGAAATGCGCCCTACGATAAATCATCATCAGTTCGTCCCTAAGAGGAAGGCCGACTAAAAACGGGCTAGCCGCTCAGGCGTCGGCATACCCCTGTTTTTAGTGGCATGATTCCTTTATCTTTAGTTGATTCGTTCCATTCACTACGTTGCTAAACGGGCGCCCCGAGCCTTTGCTCTTTTTAAAACGGTCCAATATGAAATGACATTTATTTCCGTTGATTAAAGGAAAAAGTGAAACTGGAATTGTTAACGTTTTCACTTATGATAAATATATAAGGTTATTAAAAGAAAGGGTTGGTGATTTTAAAATGAGTAAGCAAGCCAATATTTTATTAGTGTGTTCTGCAGGAATGAGTACTAGTTTATTAATGACAAACATGGAAAAGGCAGCAAAGGAAAAGGGAATAGATGTCAAAATTCAGGCAATGTCC
This sequence comes from Virgibacillus pantothenticus, assembly GCF_018075365.1. Classification (GTDB taxonomy): domain Bacteria; phylum Bacillota; class Bacilli; order Bacillales; family Amphibacillaceae; genus Virgibacillus; species Virgibacillus pantothenticus. Next base: position 3,736,405 of record NZ_CP073011.1, on the reverse strand, counting down.
TCAAGCGCTGCTAACAAATATATAGCTAAAGAAGATGTAGATGTCTTATTACTAGGACCCCAAGTACGCTTTTTAAAGAAAAAGTATGAGAAGAAGCTAGCGGGTACGCATACGAAACTTGCTGTTATAGATATGCAAGACTATGGGCAAGTGAACGGTGAGAAAGTCTTAGAATTAGCTCTACAATTAACAAGTGAAATTGATAAATAGGGATAAAGAAAGGAAGATATTCCTTGGAAGAACCAAAAAATTTACAAGCTATTATGGGACTGATTACGCATAGTGGAAATGCAAAAAGTTGTGCAATGGAAGGGATACAAGAGGCAAAACAAGGAAATTTTAAAGCGGCAGATAAAAAAATGGAAGAAGCTCATAATGAATTGGAAAATGCACATAACTCCCAAACAAGTCTGTTATCAAAAGAAGCCTCTGGAGAGAATATAGAAATAACGTTATTAATGGTTCACGCTCAAGATCATTTGATGAATGCAATCACTTTCTGCGATTTAGCAGAAGAATTTATTGATTTATATAAAGATAAATAAAGATATTTGGAGGAGCTATCATGAAACAATTAGGAGTGTCAATTTATCCATCTAGTAGCAACTTTGAAAAGGATAAAGAGTATTTAAATCTCGCTAGTCAATTTGGATTCACTAGAATCTTCACCAGCTTATTGGAGATTACTGGTAATGCCGATGAAGTAGTTAATAAGTTTAGAAAAATTATAAAGCACGGTAATTCGCTTGGCATGGAAACAATTTTAGATATTAATCCGAAGCTATTTAATCAATTGGGGGTTAGCTATAATGACCTCAGTTTTTTTAAAGATTTGGGAGCAGCAGGCATACGTCTAGATCTCGGATTTACTGGTTTAGAAGAAACAAGAATGACAAAAAATCCACACGATTTAATTATTGAAGTAAACATGAGTAGTGGAACAAAATATATAGAGAATATCATGAGCTATCAACCGAACAAGGAAAAGTTATATGCTTCTCATAACTTTTACCCGCAAAAATACTCTGGTATTTCACAGCAACATTTTGAAACGACCACAGAGATGTTTAATCAGTATGATTTAAAAACAGCAGCATTTGTAACTTCACAACATGGAGAACTTGGACCATGGCCAGTTCAAAAGGGCTTATGTACGCTTGAACGACATAGAAATCTATCTATTCAAACCCAGGTAACACATTTTCGATTAATGGGCACGATTGATGATTTGTTAATAGGAAATGCTTACGCCACTAAAGATGAATTGCAGATGATGTCAGATGCTTATTTATCTACACATCCTTTCTTTGAAGTAGTATTAACAGATAATGTAACCGAACTAGAGAAAAAAATTATTCTTGATGAAGAACATCAATATAGGGGAGATCGATCTGCATATATGATTCGCTCATCGACTACGCGATTGAAGTATAGAGAAGCGGACATTCAACCTAATCATACGGTACCAATTAAAAAGGGCGATGTTGTTATTTGTAATAATAATTTTGGTCAGTACAAAGGAGAAACGCAAATTGCTTTACAGGATATGGATAACGACGGAGATAGAAATGTAGTTGGCCATCTTAGACAGGAGACTGTCTTTCTATTGGACTTTATCAAACCATGGTCAAGCTTTCAATTTATAAATAGTATCGACCAATAACTTTATATGAGGTGAGTTAAATTGTTCGAAAAAATTGAAATGATAGCCGGTCGCATAGGTAACCAACGGCATTTAAGAGCTTTACGAGACGGTATTTTGCTAAGTATGCCACTTATTATAATCGGTTCTATTTTTCTCATCTTAGGAAATTTACCAATAGAAGGTTATCCTGATTGGTTAGATAGTATAGGTGTTGCGCATATATTTAATAAAATCGTTAACGGGTCTTTTGGACTTATGGCTCTAGTCGCTGCCTTTGGAATTGCACATAGTCTAGCTGAAGATTATGAGGTTGATGGAGTTTCTGCTGGCATCACCTCTTTAGCTGCTTTCATCATTGTGACACCTGATCTAATAACCGACGCAGGGTCAGGAATACCATATATTTATGTAGGTAGTAGTGGTCTATTTGTAGCGATTGTGGTTGCACTTATATCTGCTGAAATTTTTAGATTTTTTATTCAGAAAGAATTTACAATAAAGATGCCAGAAGGTGTACCAATCGCTGTAGAGAAATCATTTGCAGCTTTATTGCCTGGCCTTATGGTAGTTTTGGCTTGGGGCTTCATTTATTATTTACTTGTCACAACAGGTATAGACAACATCCATACATTATTGACCAATACTTTAGGTAAACCGTTAGGCGCAATAGGTGGAAGTTTATGGGGAACATTATTAATTATTGCTTTCAACTCGATATTCTGGTTTGTAGGAATTCATGGTGCAAATACAATAAATCCAGTAATTCAACCAGTTTGGCTGCAAAATACGGATGCTAATCGCATTGCGTTCCAAGCCGGACAAGAACTACCTAATATCATAACGAATGAATTTATGCTCAATTTCGTTTGGATAGGTGGTGGAGGAACGACAATAGGACTTGTCCTCTGTTTGTTTCTATTTGCAAAAGGAAAAAACAATAAAGCAATGGGGCGTCTTACTGTAGCTCCTGGATTTTTCAACATCAATGAGCCAGTTTTATTTGGTTTACCAATCGTATTAAATTTTAAGTTACTTATTCCATTTATTTTAGCACCTGTAGCAACAGCGATTATAACATATATTGGTATGTCAACAGGTTTAGTGGCAAAAACAGCTGGAATTGTTGTGCCATGGACGATGCCGCCAATTATTAGCGGTTACTTGGCAACTGGAGGGAAAATAAGTGGTGCGGTTATTCAGGTTATTACGCTAGTTATTTCGGTACTAATTTATTACCCATTTGTTAGATCTACAGATAAAGCTCAATTAAAAGCCGAGCGAGAAGAGGAGATAGCAGCATCTAAAAGTGATTAAAATCAATAAATCATAGAAAACTAACAATTGATTTATTTCAATTGTTAGTTTTTTTGCAGAATAAGAAAGCTGTTCTGTCTAAACAACCACTCGTAATATAGGATACAAGGAGATACCGTTTCCCTTACTAAATATCGTTGCTATGTTTTAATAAACACTATAATATGGAAATACATTGACCCTGAGGTGAGCGGATGAAGATAGAACGGTTATTAGGAATATTGTTTTATTTACTGAACAGAGAAAATGTTAGTGCAGCTAAGTTGGCTGCACAATTTAATGTCTCACGTAGGACAATCATTCGTGACATAGACACGTTAACGTTAGCTGGCATTCCAATTTATTCTGAAGTAGGTATTAAAGGTGGTTATTCTATTCACCAAGATTATAAGTTGAATGATAAAATAGTTGACCAAGCTAACTACGACTACATTCTACTAGCATTGCAAAGTTTAAAAAGTGTTTACGGCGAGCAAAAAGTGAATGAAACATATGAAAAAGTAAAACATCTTTATGGTGATGATAAAAGTAATAGACATGTTTTTAAAATTGATTTTTCGATAGTAAATGAAAATACAGAGGTCAATTCCGTCACTTCTAAGCTAAGGAAAGCGATTTTTGGATAATAAAATAGTATCATTTCAATATATCAATCTTAACAGTAAGACTCGAATCGTACACAGTAATATGATACATGTACTCTATCTTTTGGTTATGATTTAATGAAAGATGATTATCGGATGTTTAAAATAGCAAGAATGAAGAATCTAGAAATTAGTGAAAAATATTTTGTAAATAATTATGATGTCGCAAAGTTGCTCAAAGATTATGAACAAAAACGTGAGGAAGATAGTGTATATGTAACTATTGAATATTTGAAAGAAGTTGAAACGTTAGTAAATGAATATTTCGAAGGTGATGTAATCGATGTACTGGGAACATCGAAAATTAAGAGAGTAGTTATAAAAGAGAATGATTTTATGATGTTTTCAATTATCCTAGGGTTTGGGGAAAAAATAAAAGTCCTTTCGCCTTTATCCTATCAACAAAGGATGAAGGAGCATGTAAAAATATAATAAGTAGTTATCAGAACAGTGACATATAGGTGTCACTGTTCTTGTCATATAATGGTATTAAGTTAGGGCGAGTTGAATCACACATTTGGAAAGCGGGAAGCTACAGAGCTTGTATAACTTATTTAATCAGAGGAAGCAAATGAAAAAAATTATCTATCTTTATATTTTGGAATCTATGGCTGAATGGGAAGTCAGTTATATGATGCAAGCTATTAGCATGGAAAACATGTTAAAGAGAAACAGAGAGTTTATCCTTAAAACGGTAAGCACGAGTTTGAACCCAGTACAAACCATGGGAGGATTTACGGTCACCCCTGACTGTGTAATAGATGAAATGGATGAAAACAACATGGTTGCATTGCTATTGCCAGGTGCAGATACTTGGAACAATGAGAAAAATAATCGTATCTTACAAACGGCGATATCCTAATTAGAAAATGGAATTCTTATAGGCGCTATCTGCGGTGCGACACTAGCTTTAGCTGATTTGAAAGTTTTAGATTCATTCAAGCACACGAGCAATTCTTTAGAATATTTGACATTATTTTCAAAAATATATAATGGGAAAGGTTTATATGTTAATACATTGGCTTTTACAGATAGCAACTTGATAACCGCAAGTTCAGCAGGAGGTTTGGATTGGGCGAGAGAGATTATTCAATATTTGAATGTTTTTTCCTCATGAGGTCATTGAATCTTGGTACACTTACTATTCAACAGGTGATCCTAAATATTATACAGAGCTTATTTCAAAGAGCGTTTAACGGTTTCATTAAAACAGATAAAATCGAAGGGAAACTTATGTGAATGTTGCAGAATTATGAAGGTATGTGGCAACACAGAGGCATGCATACAAAAGTCCCCGCCATCTATTAGCAAAAAAATTGGGGATGGTTAACAATATGAAGTGTATTTAGACATTGTCCTTCAGTACCAAATCATTTCTGATAATCGATCTTCTTTTCACTTTTGTTTGTTCTTATTAAAGTGTATAATAATCAAGGTTTACGATGGTTTGATAAAGGCGATGAAGAATGATATAAGTGTAAAAGAAGTAGGGATGTTTTTTATATTTTAGAAAAAGATTTTGATTCGTTGTCCCATGATGAAAGGATTTGAGTTTATATATGATAAATAATTTTTGGCGTGATTTACCAAAGCCGTTTTTTGTGCTGGCGCCAATGGAAGATGTGACGGATGTTGTTTTTCGCCATGTAGTTAGTGAAGCAGGAAGACCAGATGTGTTTTTTACAGAGTTTACAAACTCAGAGAGCTATTGTCACCCAGAGGGGAACTTTAGTGTACGTGGACGTTTGACTTTTACCGAAGATGAACAACCAATTGTAGCTCATATATGGGGAGATAAACCAGAATACTTTCGACAAATGAGTATTGGTATGGCGAAACAAGGGTTTAAGGGGCTGGATATCAATATGGGCTGTCCTGTCCATAATGTTGCAGCAAATGGAAAGGGATGTGGGCTTATCCGACGCCCAGAAGTTGCAGCAGATCTAATACAAGCTGCAAAAGCTGGTGGATTGCCTGTAAGTGTGAAGACAAGGCTTGGTTACACTCATGTAGATGAATGGCGTGACTGGTTGACTCACCTATTGGAACAAGATATCGTGAATCTTTCCATTCATTTGCGTACAAAAAAGGAAATGAGTAAAGTAGATGCCCATTGGGAACTAATCCCAGAAATTAAGACTCTTCGTGACCAGGTAGCACCAGATACGCTTTTGACGATTAATGGGGATATTCCGGACCGGCAAACTGGTATGAAACTTGCTCATCAATACGGAGTGGATGGGATTATGATTGGGCGTGGTATTTTTAAAAATCCATTTGCCTTTGAAAAGGAGCCGAAAGCTCATAGTAGTAAGGAATTACTTGATCTCTTACGGTTGCATTTAGACCTTCATGATAAGTATTCAAAATTAGAGCCACGTCCATTCAGACCCCTTCGTCGTTTTTTTAAGATATATGTCCGTGATTTTCGAGGAGCGAGTGAACTAAGAAATCAATTGATGAGCACAGAATCAACAGACGAAGTACGTGTATTGCTCGATAACTTTGAGTATAGTAATTGATTCGTGTTGATGGAGCGACGAGCACGAGAAGTAATCCAATACCAAGCGGGTCGTTAAACTAATGTGTGCCTCGACCCTAAACAAGAATTACTATGAATAAAGTATTAGAAAGGTATACTACAATTGGCTGTGTTGCAGGAAATCAAAAGCCTAACCTCCTTCTAAAATGGGAATTAGGCTTTTGTACTTTTTTAAATAATTAATAAATGCGCAAATGTGTAGATTTAATGGTAACCGCTCGTTCCTTTAACCAGTAATAAATGAAATACTACTTCTTCTAAGCTGAAAAGACAGAAGGTTAATACTTTTCTTTTTTCATTTCTTGACCCCTACAAATACAACGGAAGATCATTTGGAAATGTATACACTTACAATTAATTTTATCCCGTATATAAGGTGCTGTAAGACTCCCACAGTAGTTGGATAATTTGTACAGCAATGAGTATAAGTGGGAGATAGCAGCACCTAAATACCCGATTCGTTCCTCTAACAATCATTACGATGAATGAAAACCCCTACTGATTGAAGATTCACTTTATTATAATTTGTTTAAGGAAGGGCTTGTGTTAACATCATTTTCCTCACTAAATAGTTGATTATATATACTGCGAAAAAATGCATATTACAAAGGGGTAAATATTTATTGATAATCAATAAGCTAGATATAATATGGTTAATGATGAAAAGTGAGGTGCTGTTATGAAACGGGGAGCGGTAACGGCTCTAAAGGCAGCTATCTTTGCAATAGGGATTGTCGTATTAGGCTTATGTATATTTGCGTTGCCGTCATTGGCAAAGAGCTCAGCAGAAATGTTTCCAGAGTTTGCTTATTTAAGATATCCAGTATTATTAGGTCTATATTTGACCGCGGTTCCATTTTTTTATGCGTTGTATCAGGCGATGAAGCTGTTACATTTTATTGATAACCGTATGGCCTTTTCTGATTTAGCAGTATATACATTAGTTCGCATCAAGTACTGTGCAAGTATGATTAGTATATTGTATGTTATTGGAATGATTTTTCTTTTAACGCAAAATGCTTTACATCCTAGTATAGCTATTATGGGGCTGGTCATTCTCTTTTCTTCCATAGTTATTATGTTGTTTAGTGCTGTTCTTCAGTCACTTTTTAAAAATGCACTAATCATGAGATTAGAAAATGAGCGTGACGGAGCTGTCTGAAATAGTGGGTATTACTATGGCTAATCTTTCTATTTTAAAAAATGGTAAGGCAAAAGCAATTTGAACTGGCCCCTATCAAATAGACAGGGGAAATAATAAAAATGATTTAACCGGCTTTAGTTCTATTCTATAGGGATGAGACCGTTTAAATTGTTCTTGATACCATACGTTGAGCATAACTCTACAATTGAATAATCTTCTTTTTTAGACATTAAAACTTCATATTTTAATTGACTAGAATAAAACGTATTGGAAACAGAAAAGCTTCTGCCTCACGTACAACAGATTTTATTTTTTAATCTGTCTACCTGGGAGGGAGCATATCAGCAATTGACTACCTTTTCCAAGTTTTAATCTATTCTGTCGCTTTGAATTGAAATAATCCGTGTATCTCTTTTTCTAAATCTTCTTTCGATATATTGGCATCATCCGCTACATAGAATGTGAAGAGAGGCTTTTTCCCCTCGTAGTTGATTTCAAATTCAACACCTTTATAATCATTTTCTTGTATATAGTTAAAGACATGAGACTCCATTTTCTCTTTAGTTTGTTGCAACTCTAATTCTTCCGCATTACTTCGCTTAATGCTAATGAAATATCTATCTGGGAGATCATACTCCTCCAGCTTGTTTTCCATTGTAGCTATAAATTCATGTTGATCAATCTGATCATCAATATCAAAGAAAACTTCTGAGTTCTCGCACTCTACACTCGAAGCGAAAATATCATAATTATCCCAAGCATAGTCTATCACTTTACTTAAACGTTCATCTTCACTAAGCTCAGGTTCTGCTTCTTTCACTAGATTAGTGCTAAATAGCAATACAATGAATGAAACAATAACCAAAAATAGAATGCCTTTCTTCATCATATCCCTCATTTTCTTGCATTGTTGATTTTACTGGTATTTGGATTATTTGGAGCCGTCATTAACTCAATCTAACTATACTATTCTAGCAATATTAATTGCAATCTTTTTCTGATTTCAACGGATTACACTTCTAATCAGATTGGTGGACATACATACAAAATGTATTTACGATGGAATTAAGCACGAACAATAAGAATGAAAGGATGATTGTATTGAAAATTCTTGTTGTAGGAGCAAATGGACAAATTGGAAAACATCTCGTGAAACAAATTCAAGATAGCGGAGAGCATATGGCGAGAGCGATGATTCGTAAACAAGAGCAAGCACAATATTTTAAAGATTTAGGTGCAGAGACGGTTGTCGTTGATTTGGAAGATGAGATAGAAGAGATTACAAATGCGGCTGAAGGTGTTGATGCTGTTGTGTTTACAGCAGGTTCAGGTCCGAACACAGGCAAAGACAAGACGTTAATGGTGGACTTAGATGGTGCGGTAAAAACGATTGAAGCAACGAAAGCCGCTGGTGTGAAACGTTTTGTTATGGTGAGCTCTTTTGACACAAGCAGGGGAGCAATCCAGGCAGCTTCCGCTTCTTTTGCTCCCTACGTAGTCGCAAAACATTATGCAGATCAGTGGCTGAGAAGCACAGATTTAGACTACACGATCGTTCATCCAGGATTATTAACGAACCAACCAGGAACAGGTCAAGTAGATGCGGCAACGAAAATCGAACGAGGAGAAATCCCACGCGAAGACGTAGCTGGTGTTATTTATGGTTGCTTAGAAGACAATACTACGATTGGGAAAGAATTTCAAATCGTTGCAGGTAAATCGGAAATTAAACAAGCATTATATAAGTTATAAGTGAACCCTCAATCAGTAAAGGATCGTACCCTACTGATTGAGGGTTCACTTTATTATATTCCATTCTTTTATCCTGAATCTTGATACCGTAATAACCTTGTTTTGAAAGATCAAGGAGATACAAAGAGGTCTAATTGGGGGATAACGGTACCTGTTTGTTGGTTTAGAAGATGTTAAATGCTTGGGTGTGTGACACTTCATGAAAATCCTCCTCCTTATGCGCAAGAACCACTAATAGTTTTCCTTTCTTATAAGATAAGAAACCACCATGGCTCGCCTAGAACACAAGCCACCTCTATGATGAAAAATGTTGCTTTATAATGTTTAGATTCTTGAAATACTACCTAAAATGAATAACTTATATAATGGTAAGTAGCTTTTTTTCATACAAAGTATAAAATGAGGTGCTTGGGGATAACGAAATAACCGAATAGCCACGTCCGGCGCAAGCGCCAGCAACGATGCGACTTTAGAAATGCGCACTACGTACGATAAGGCCTCATCGGTGCGTCACAAAGAGGAAGGCCGACTAAAAACGGGCTTTCGCTCAGGCGTCGGCATACCCCTGTTTTTAGTGGCATGATTCCTAAATTTTTAGTTGATTCGTTCCATTCGCTACGTTGCTAAACGGGCGCCCTGCGCCTTTGTTCATTGTTGTAAAATTCAGCAAAAAATCAAGATAAACCTTTAATGCTTTTATCAAAAAAAGCATTAAAGGTTTAATGGATTTATTAATAAACTAAACAATGCGTTACTCCGTTAAATAACAAGATTTCATAAAATGTTAATTAAAGGCTATATATCAATGTTATTTAAAGTATTGACAAAACAAAAAAATGGGCGTAGACTAATGATTGCAAGTTAACTTGTGAGTGATTTCACTAAATAGCAATATGTCTCGTTTGTTTATTATGCAATATAACAGTTAGCAGTAAAGAGTAGTTGTTTAATTCATTTTGATTCGAGTTTTAATTCTTATGTGAAACATAAAACATTTGCTATTTGTAGTTGTTAGTCATAGATAGCGATGAATATATATGTTTTTCGCAATCTATGAACAAGATATCTAATTTTTAAATGAACTTCCTAGGTGTACAGTTAGTTGAAAATTAGATTATTGGTTCATGTAAAAGTTGAAAAAGGAAAGAAGGAAAATTTATGGCTAAAACAAAAAGTCTAACCCTTTTTGGACTAATCGGCATTACGATGGCGTTCTTTGGAACGGTACGTAGTGTACCAACACTTTCCATTACCGGATGGACACAAATATTTTACATGTTAATTGCGGCAGTCCTATTTGCTTTGCCTATCGCATTAATGTCGGCTGAACTGTCTACAGGATGGTCTGAAGAAGGTGGACCAACAGTTTGGGTGAAGAATGCATTAGGTGAGAAGTGGGGATTTGTTACCTCATGGTTATTATGGGTTCAAATGTTTTTTGGTATGGTAATGGTTGCTTCCACAGTAGGTGTGCTATTTGGGTACGTTATCAATACACCTGAGCTTTCTTCAAATAATTACTTTATTTTTGCAGTTATTTTAGTTTCCTACTGGGGTGTGACTATCCTAAATCTCAAATTTGATATGGTTAAAGTAGCTGGTAATTGGGGAGCCATCATTGGGGTTTATATTCCATTCGTTATCCTAGTCGTGCTAGGTGTCATCTATATGATTAAGAATGGCATTCAACCAAATAGTTATTTAGGAGATTTTAAACCAAGCGACCTAATTCCGAATTTTAAAGACTTAGGCAGCTTAACTTACTTATCAGGAATTATCTTTATTTTTGCAGGGGTAGAAATCTCATCTGTGCATGCAAATAATATAGAAAATCCTAAACGTAATTATCCGATTGCTGTTATCTCATCTGTTATTTTGTTGGTAATCTTTAATATTGTTGCAGGATTAACTGTATCTAATGCAGTGCCAGTTGGAGAATTAGAATTGGCTAATATTACACAACCGTACATGATTTTTTCTGAAAACTTGGGTATTCCGTCTATCTTCGTTAATATCATTTCCTTAATGATTTTAATTGGGGTGCTAGTACAGTTGAGTGCATGGGTGCTAGGTCCAAGTAAAGCGATGATAAAAATTGCTGATGAAGGTAACTTACCTAAATTCTTTCAAAAAAGAACTGAAAGAGACATTCCGATAACTTTTGTTTTAATTCAAGCAATTGTAATTTCTTTAGTATCTTTCTTGTATGTAGTTGTTCCAGATGTAAATAGTGCCTTTTTAATTATTACGATTACAACAACTATTTTATATTGTATCGTATATGCATTAATTGCTATTTCAGCAATTCGCTTGCGGTATAAAATGCCAGAGGTTAAGCGACCATTTAGATTAGGAAATAAAGGTAATGGATTAATGTGGTTTGTTTCCATTCTTTCTTTAATTAGTGTAGCAATTACACTTACTGTCAGTCTTATACCACCATCTATTTTAGATCCTAGTCAGTACACAGGTTATATTATCTATCAAGTCGTGGCTACAGTCGTAATGATCGGAATAGCTCTTATTATTCACAAATGTAAAAAACCAGAATGGAAGAAAGAAGCATCAACTATCCATAAAAAATGCAGCTAGAGAGAAAAATAATTAATTTAGTGATATTAATTGGAGGATTAGAAAAATGAAAAATGAATTGCGAGATCACAATTTAAAAGCTTTATTTTTAGGAAGTAAAGGTGAAAATGTAGATTTATTTAAAGAATTATTATTAAAGATGATCGACGAACATGTGGGGTGGCGTCAAAACTATCAGCCACAAGATTTACCGGTAATTACTCCACAAGATAAAAGTTCAAAAAGCTTTCTAGAAACTGCTGATCATGTACGTAGTGTACTTAATGTTTTATCTTCTAAACTTCGTACAAACTCACTTCCGTGGCATACGGCTGGTCGTTTTTGGGGGCATATGAACTCAGAAACGTTAATGCCATCTATCATTGCTTATACAACTGCAATGTTATGGAATGGTAATAACGTAGCATATGAATCTTCACCAGGTACTTCACAAATGGAAGAAGAAGTTGGACATGAGTTTGCTGCTCTTATGGGGTACAAAAAAGGTGAAAGCTGGGGGCATATTTGTGCTGATGGTTCTATTGCCAACCTTGAAGGTCTTTGGTATGCACGAAACATGAAATCTCTCCCTTTAGCTATTAAAGAGGTAGCCCCTGAATTTGTAGCAGGCAAAACGGAATGGGAATTATTGAACATGTCTACAGAAGAAATTCTAGACATTCTAGACCAAATTCCTGAAAAAATAGACGAAGTGAAAGAGCATTCTGCTCGCAGTGGAAAACACCTTCAAAAACTAGGTAAATGGTTAATTCCTCAAACCAAACACTATTCTTGGTTAAAAGCTGCTGATATTATCGGTGTGGGTCTTGATTGTGTAGAAGCTATTGATGTGGATGATCATTATCGGATGGATATCTCTAAACTAGAAGCAAAAATTCGCGAATTGGCTGCTCAAGAAATTCCAGTTCTTGGTGTGGTTGGAGTAATCGGAACAACAGAAGAAGGACAAGTTGATCGTATTGATAAAATGGTAGAATTGCGAGATAAATTAGCTGAAGAAGGAATCTACTACTATATACATGTAGATGCTGCTTATGGTGGCTATGCTCGTGCGATATTCTTGGATGAAAATAATAACTTTATTGATTACGCTAAAATGTCAGAAGTACATGAGAAATTTAACGTTTTCACAGAGAAAAACGAATGGCTTACCGAAGATATTTATCATTCTTTCAAAGCGATGAGCGAAGCGGAAACAATTACCATTGACCCTCATAAAATGGGTTATATTCCTTATTCTGCTGGTGGTATTGTTGTTAAAGATACTAGAATGCGTGACGTCATTTCTTATTTTGCCACATATGTATTTGAAAAAGGTGCCGATATTCCAGCTTTACTCGGTGCTTATATGCTTGAAGGATCTAAAGCGGGTGCTACTGCAGCGGCAGTATGGACAGCACATAAAGTATTACCATTAAATGTAACAGGCTATGGTAAATTAATTGGTGCAAGCATTGAGGGTGCCTATCGCTTCTATCATTTCTTGCAAGGAAAACAATTTAAAGTCGGTGATAAAACGATTAACGTCTATCCGCTAACAAAACCTGATTTCAATATGGTTGATTATGTATTCAATGAAGAAGGAAACACTGACTTAGAAAAAATGAATAAACTTAACCATGATTTTTATGAACAAGCCTCTTACGTTAAAGGCGGACTATACAATAATGAGTTTATTACTTCACATACCGATTTTGCAATTCCTGACTATGGAAATAGTCCATTGCCATATGTTCAAAGCTTAGGATTTAGCAAAGAAGAATGGGATCGTGAAGGTAAAGTTACGATACTTCGTGCATGTGCTTTATCACCATATGCTTATGACAAAGGTGTCTTTGAAGAATATGCCAGCAAGATCGAACAAGCTATTCAAGAAAAACTTGAAAAAGTTTATGCTGTTGTAAACTAATGAAAATCCACAAAAGATTACTTTATTGTTTAACTAGTAAGTAATTGTGTGTAAATGGAAGGAAAAGGGTATGATTTGAAAGTGCTTTTAAATCATACCTTAACTCCATGTAAACTGGAAACGGTTCTGCTGTAAGTTGAATAATAGTTTAGGAAATTGGAAATATATACATTATAAGTGAATCAGAAGTACTAGACTCCCTTAGCTAAACAAGATATTATCAGTAAGGGATTGTAAAAGTATTAGCAACTAGGAGTATCACTTATGTTCCTTGACAACCATTATATAAAGCTTTAATAGCTGATAAAAATATGGATATAAATATATGTGTTATTGTGAAAAAAATAACAATAATTTGTAGTTTTTTTACCGTAAATTATTTTTTCTATTTTAAAAGGTGTACAAAATGAATCCTTTTCAAAAAAGAACTGTTTAGGAAGTGGAAAAATGGCAGTAAAAAAAGTACTAACGATTGCAGGTTCGGATTCAAGTGGTGGTGCAGGTCTGCAAGCAGATATTAAAACATTTGAAGAATATGGCACTTTTGGTTGTACAGCTATCACTAATATTGTCACAATGGATCCTCAAAATAATTGGCAACACCATATGTACCCTGTTGATGCTGAGGTGGTTCGAGAACAATTGACAACTATCTTCTCTGGTGATCCACTAAGTGCAATGAAAACGGGAATGCTGGGTTCTATCAATATTATCAGGCTTGTGAGTAAAGTCATTGATCAATATAAAATGAAGAATGTCGTTGTTGATCCAGTTATGGTTTGCAAAGGAGAAGATGAGCCGTTGCATCCAGAAAATGTATTTGCTATCTGTGATCATCTTTTACCGAAAGCAACCATTGTAACACCTAATTTGTTTGAAGCTGCTCAACTATCTGATATGCAAATCTTACGTACAGTGGTTGATATGAAAGAAGCGGCGAAGAAGATTGTTAATCTTGGTGTTCAATATGTTGTCATTAAAGGTGGAAACAGACTAGAGGGAAATAAAGCAATTGATTTACTTTATGATGGGTCTGAGTTTACTTTTTTTGAAGCTGAGAAGATCCATACGAATTATAATCACGGTGCTGGTTGCACATTTGCAGCTGCTATCACAGCTGGATTGGCGAAAGGACTTTCTGTGAAAGATTCCGTAGCAAAAGCAAAAGTATTTACTACCGAGGGAATTAAGGCTGGGTTTGCTTTTAATAGATTCATTGGACCGGTTTGGCATGGAGCATATAATAAATCGCATCTATCTTAAATGGGGTAGAAGTCTTGCTATTAGCGTTATATATTATTTCAAAATACGATTATCCAGCTAGTCAGACCGTTTATTCTGCATGTAAAGTACTATAGAACCCCACATTAAGAGCATAGAGTGATACAAGTAAATCTAAGCGGGAGATAAAAGCACCTAAATTTTTCGGTTGTTTGTCGATTGCGGAAGGCGTTGCACTAGGGTGCCCGTGGATAATGAAATAACCGAATAGCCACGTCCGGCGCATTAGCCCAGCAACGATGCGACTTTAGAAATGCGCCCTACGATAAGGCCTCATCGGTTCGTCACAAAGAGGAAGGCCGACTAAAAACGGGCTTTCGCTCAGGCGTCGGCATACCCCTGTTTTTAGTGGCATGATTCCTTTATCTTTAGTAGATTCGTCCATTCGCTACGTTGCTAAACGGGCGCCCCGCGCCTTTGTTCTATTTTAAAATAACTTATAAATTATTTTAGAAATGTGATGTAAAACAAATCATTTACTAGCGTTAGGCCATGTTCTTTGAACATGGCATCTGTTGTTGAATTATTTTCATTCAAAAATTCTAAGTAGGAGTAACGTCACCTAAGTTTTTTAGGTCTCTTTTTGCGATGCTAACAATTGGGAAAAGCACTCCTTGATTGGGTGTTCATCTGTTTTTTACTTTAATCAACCAACGTGCTGATGTTCCTAAATATAAAAGAAAGTATATTGGCATAATGCTATCAGCCAACTAAAAAAAATGTCAGATAATTCAATGGTCATAAGGAGTTTATCATAATGAAAAGAGATGTAACGTTAAAAGAAAGTATCTTTCTTTTAGTAATATTAATGATAATTATAGGAATTAGTATTATTGGTTTGGATTTGCAACCGCAAATTCCGATTTTATTTGCAGTAGGAATTGTTATATTTTTTGCTAAGATGAAAGGTGCTTCTTGGGATGCTATTCATAAGGGAATTCAAAATGGGATTATCCCTGGTTTAATACCTATCATTATCTTTATGCTTATTGGTGTCTTAATAAGTGTTTGGATTTCAGCAGGAACTATTCCAACTATTATGGTATACGGGTTAGGAATTTTATCTGCGAAATTTTTCTTACCTTCTGTATTTGTTATTTGTGCACTGGTTGGTATCCTAGTGGGAAGTTCGTTTACAACCATCTCAACGATTGGCATTGCCTTCTTAGGCATGGGGCAAATGATGGAATTTAATCTAGCTATGACTGCAGGTGCTATTGTATCAGGTGCTTACGTAGGGAATAATATATCTCCTTTATCGGATACTGCCAATTTGGCTTCTGCTATAGCAGAAGTGGATTTATTCGAGCATATTAGAAATATGTTGCGAAAAATTGTTCCTTCTTTTGTTATTTCACTTATCTTTTTTATCATAATTGGACAAACAAAAGTGGGAGCAACTGGAAACAACATTAATGAATTAGTAGATACACTACATTCCAATTTTAATATTTCTATTGTGTCACTAATACCAGCCCTTATCTTGTTCTTATGTGCCTGGAAAAAAGTTCCTGCTATTCCAACGCTTTTACTAAGTATTATTGTTACTATTGTTATTCATTATATATATTATCCACACACTAGTTTTTCTCAGATATCTAACCTCATGCAAGATGGGTTTGTTTCTAATACAGGAACAGAAACAGTAGACATTTTGCTTACTCGTGGTGGAATGCAAAGTATGATGTGGTCTGTATCTCTTATTATTCTTGCTTTGTCATTAGGAGGATTGTTAGTAGAATTAAAAATTATTGAAACGTTAATATCAAAGATTCAAAGTCTTGTCAGTACCAAAGGGAAATTAATTCTTATGGCTGGATTAAGTGCGGTTGGTATAAATATTGTGCTGGGAGAACAATATTTATCCATTATTTTGCCTGGTAAAGCTTTTAAATCACAAGTTGAGGCAATAAATATTAACCCGAAAAAACTTTCCGCAATTCTAGCAGATGCTGGAGCAGTAGTCAATTCACTGATTCCATGGGGGGTAAGTGGTGTATTTATCACTGGAACATTAGGCGTTCCCACATTAGAGTATGCTCCATTCGCTATCTTTTGTGTAATTGCTCCCATTATAAATGTGCTGTCTGGTTTTTTTGAAAAAGAAAAAGATCTAACTCGTCTTTCGTAATAGGTTTGGAACAGTAATATTAAAAATAATAAATTGCTGCTTCCTTATTTAGCCCGTATATAAGGTGCTGTAAGACTCCCCCTTCAGGAGTTGGATAATCTGTACTGCAACAAGTCTAAGTGGGGGATAACAGCACCTAAATATCCGATTCGTAAGAGGCCTTTAGGTCATACTATTACGGTACTAACAATTAGTGAAGGATGAATGAAAACTCCCACTGATTGAAGATTCACTTTATCCGCGTTATGCTGTATGAAAGATTAAGCTAACCATGAAAGAAATTGTTTTTGTATCCCAAATGTCATTATCTCCCGTCAGTCCCACTTTAGGAAACTTGAGGTAGATATCAAAAATTAAATGGGAAGTGAAGGAAATCCCTACTAACTGAAAGCTTACTTTATTAAGTAATCCAAATATTACCATTATTTTTTTGGTATAACTAAATTCAAAAAAAAGAAATGGTGTTATAATTAAATGTTACCTCATAATAGGATAAAATTATCATAATTCACTCTATCATGCCTTATAAAAATAGGGGGCTTCGTTTCCCCAAAGGTTAAAAAAGTGGTAATTAGTTGTTTACAATTATTCTTTAATACGTTGATGTGTTAATGATTTAGGTGAAAGACATAAACGGAGGTAGAAAATATGCTTATAGATGAAATACGTGGAGAAGAATTGGATGAATTTTTTGAGGCTTTTTTAGCTCTTGAAACAATAGAAGATTGTTATTCTTTTTTTGATGATTTATGTACAGTAAATGAAGTCAAGGCGATGCTTCAACGATTTAGAGTAGCTAAAATGCTTTATAATGACAACACATATTGTCAAATTGAAGTGGAAACAGGCGCAAGCACTGCAACCATCTCTCGTACGAAGCGATCATTATATCATGGGAATAATATGTATGATATTCTTTTCAAGCGGATGAAGAAGAATAAAGAAAAATAAAAGCTAATAAAGATAAGTTTTAAACTTCCAAATAGAAAAATGTTAGCAACACAAAGCGAAACTATCGAATTTTAAGTCAAATCTTAGGTTGTAGTCAAAATCAATTATTATATGATGTCCAAATTAGATTTGCAAAGCTATTTCTATATGTGTATGTATAAACATTTTTTTAACTTACAGCACAGGCCTACTTTTTATTTCGGGGGAAGTTTATAAATAAAGTAGTGCTGCATTGAAAAAGTAACATACATGATGCGAAATAGTTAAAGCTTATGGAGCAACCATTTGTATAGAGTATTCTAAAGATCTTATAAAGTGAACTTTCAATTAGTGGGGGTTTTTGAAATAGTAATTTAAAGTTGGACACTCAGAGCGCTTTTAAAAAATAAAAAATCTTTTGTGTGTCACGTTTCCGGCGATCAACATTTTCTTTAAAAATTTTAGATGTTTTTTT
Organism: Virgibacillus pantothenticus; assembly: GCF_018075365.1. Classification (GTDB taxonomy): domain Bacteria; phylum Bacillota; class Bacilli; order Bacillales; family Amphibacillaceae; genus Virgibacillus; species Virgibacillus pantothenticus. The sequence continues at coordinate 3,718,046 of NZ_CP073011.1, read as the reverse complement.
CATCAAACTTATGGATAGTATCCTTATTTTTCGGAATGATAACCTTTACATTTATGAGGAAAGTGAATGTAAAAGTAAAGTTTGTTGACAAATAAATTATTATTCACTATAATATCCTTAATATTATATTAGAAATACGTTGAAGGAGCCTAGTAGCGAGGTTGTCACTGTTCATTTAGAAAGCTAGGGGTGATGCGACCTAGTACAAACAAACTTGTGAATTACACTCTGGAGTATCTTAGGTAATGCTAAGCGGATTAGCAAACGATATGATTGCTGAGAGAGGTATTAATAGTTTATAAAACAATTTGCTATTAATACAATTTGGGTGGTAACACGGTTAGAATCGTCCCTATGTCTTTATTAGACATAGGGCGTTTTTTATTTATTTCAAGCCTATATAATAAACTACAACTAAAGGAGTCGGAAAGCATGAATCTTATCGATGAGTTAGAATGGCGAGGTGCCATAAATCAACAAACAGATGCCGAAGGATTACGCGAATTAATCGAAGAGAAAAAAATCTCCTTGTACTGCGGTGTTGACCCTACGGGTGACAGTATGCATATTGGCCACTTAATTCCGTTTATCATGATGAAACGTTTTCAATTACATGGTCATCAGCCCATTATTTTAATTGGAGGAGCAACGGGTACAATCGGTGATCCAAGTGGACGGCAAACGGAACGTCAATTACAAACACTGGAGCAAGTACAGAATAATGTTGATAAGTTAACAGCGCAAATGAAGAAGTTATTCTTCGATGACAATAGTGAAGTTAAAATAGTTAACAACTACGAATGGACACATAACTTAAGTATTTTAGACTTCTTACGTGACTACGGTAAAAATTTTAGTGTTAATACTATGTTGGCAAAAGATATTGTAGCTAGCCGATTAGATAGTGGTATATCATTCACTGAGTTCTCTTACCAAATTTTACAATCTATGGACTTTCTTCATTTATTCAGAGAAGAAAATGTACAATTACAAATTGGTGGTAGCGATCAGTGGGGAAATATTACAAGCGGTTTAGACTTAATACGTAAAAAAGAAGGACAGCAAGCGAAAGTATTTGGATTAACCATTCCACTATTATTAAAAGCAGATGGTACAAAATTTGGTAAAACTGCTGGTGGGGCAATTTGGTTAGATGCAGAAAAAACGACACCATATGAATTTTACCAGTTTTGGGTTAATACAGATGATAAAGATGTTATAAAATACCTAAAATTCTTTACGTTCTTAACTAAAGATGAGATTGATCAATTAGAGGTTAAAGTGAAAACAGAACCTCACAAACGTGAAGCACAAAAAGTGCTGGCAAAAGAAATGACTAAATTTGTTCATGGCGAGAATGCTTTGAATCAAGCGTTAAAAATTACGAAAGCACTATTTAGTGGGGATATTAAATCACTAACAGCAGATGAAATTGAACAAGGATTTAAAGAGATGCCTACTTTTCACGCTAAAAAAGAAACCAAAAATATCGTGGAATGGTTAGTTGATTTAGGTATTGAGCCATCTAAACGTCAGGCAAGAGAAGATATTAACAACGGGGCTATTTCCATGAATGGCGAACGAGTAAATGATGTTAACGTTGATGTAACAGCGGAAAACTCATTTGATGGAAGGTTTATTATTATTCGTAAAGGGAAGAAAAATTACAGCTTGGTGAAATTAAATTAATTCAACATGCAGCTACTTAATGAAAGTTATTTCGCATGTAAGGTGCTGTAAAACCCTTATTTCAAAAGTTAGAAGTGAATACAAACAAGTCTAAATGGGAGATAACAGCATCTAAATGCTTAATCGTTTAATGCGAATTTAGTCCATACCCTTGTTATACGGAACGCTTAGTAGGAGATAAAGGGAACTTGCACGTAATAAAGTATCACTTTATAAATAGATGAAAGAGGAAACATCTTCCCTAAAGCTAATAAGATTCTAGGGAAGATGTTTCTATATAATCTGTATAGGAAACGATAAAATGAGGTGCTTGGGATAACGAAATAACCGAATAATCACGTCCGGCGCATGAGTTCAGCAACGATGCGACTTTAGAAATGCGCCCTACGATAAGGCATCATCGGTTCGTCGCTAAGGGGAAGGCCGACTAAAAACGGGCTTGCCGCTCAGGCGTCGGCATACCCCTGTTTTTAGTGGCATGATTCCTTTATTTTAGTTGATTCGTTCCATTCGCTACGTTGCTAAACGGGCGCCCCGAGCCTTTGTTCCACTATAGGAAAGTATAAGATTTTTTGGTTTATAGTATAAGAAAAACAAAAGGCTTTCGCCATAAGACTTGGCGACAAGCCAAGTTTTTCTAATGGATCAATTGAACCTTATGTGGTAAATGAACATTTTTTAAGAATGCAAACAAATATCAATCATGATGAGCTCGATTACATCTTTGTTCAGTGATGGAAGTTAAGGAATGAAAGGGAGGTTTAAGCATGCCTTCTTCTTGGAAAAGATCATTAGAACTAGCATATATTAATCATTATATCATTACTAAAGTTAATGAAAAGCAACCAGTTAATTGGCTATTATTAGATTTAGGTTTAGAAAATGTGGCGGAAGAATATATTAACCAAGCTTTAGATAATTTGTTAATCGGATTTAATCGATTGTTTAAGTATAAAAGTGTAAAACAAGCTACGTTAGGTTATTTTCGTATGCTGGACATATTTAAACAGGATGAGAGGTACCATCCTAATATTCATGTGTTGCTTCCAACTCTGAAAAGTTATTTTCAAGGAAGATATTATATTAAACATGATAAATGGTTAGAATTGTGGAGTAAAGCTTTAGGGGTCAACAGTAATCTATATGTAAAGGTGAAAGTCGTCCAATCTAAAGATGACAATCCTCTCATTTTAAAGAGAATGGAACAAGGGTTGTCGGCACTTTTCGATGCATCGGAAACAAAGAGACCTACTGAAGACAAGAAAATTATTGAAACAAGAAGGTTAATTGGGTATAGCAGGTTATTAAAAAGTGAAGTAGATCGACTACTGCCTGATGTAAGCTTTTATCTTGATATAGATAATTTATGTACGGATGATACTATTGCAAATGCTGCTTTTGACAGAATGCTTGCTTGGCATCCGGGCTTAAGATCAGAGGAAACGAATCCTTTTATATGAAGAAAGCTTTGAAAAAAGGCTGGGACATAAGTAAATACTATATAGCAAAAGCCGAACAATCCATTTATAATTGTTCGGCTTATTTGCATTAAAAAATTTTTATCACCGCTATGTCAAAATACTTCGCTTTCCGCAGGTTTCTTCAGCTTCCTCGGAAAGCAAAAACCGCTTTCCTGTGGGATCTTCAGCTCGCGCTGTTCCCCGCAGGAGTCTACCTATTTTGACTACGCTAAAACTTGCGTATATACAATTGGCGATTTATTTTCGTTAGTATAGTCTAGCGTTTTTCTGTCATTCTGTTTTTCGCCATTAGCTTCTATTATTCCTAAAAAAACACATGATGCAAATAATATTTCACTAATACCTTGTAATGCGATGTACTATGTGGTACATTGTATTTGAATCTTATATGAAAAGAGGTGTTAGTATGGATAAAGAGATCATGAAAGGGAGCATTGATATTTTACTTTTATCGCTCTTACGTCATCGTAATATGTACGGTTATGAGATGGTCAAGGCGTTAAAGAAAAATAGTAATGAGCTTTATAGCATGAGTGAGGGAACGTTGTATCCTGCTTTAAAGCGATTAGAAAAGAAAGGCTGGCTTCAATCCTACTGGGGAAACTCTGAAAATGGAGGCAGACGGAAATATTATCAAATTACGCAGGAAGGGAAGAACAAGTTAGATAAAAAACTGCAAGAATGGAATCAAATCAGCCATTTAATCAAAGTATGTTCGGAGGGATTGAGTTGGAGCCAAAAGTCGAAGCTTACATTCATAAGATTGTAAGTCAGTTACATTGTGGTAAAGAAGAAAAAAAGGACATCATCGATGAAATAGAAGATCATCTAAATTTGTTGATACAAGAATATAAAGAAGGAGGGCTTTCGAACGAAGCGGCTGTGAATAAGGCGTTGAATAGTTTTGGTGCGCAAGATCAAATAGCAACTGGTTTACAAACGTCTTTATCCACCTTTCATAAGGTGTTTAAAATAGCGACAAGTATTCTTTTCGGTTTTTACGCTTTTATTTTATTGTTTAAGTTGCTCTTGGAGAGAATGATTCATTTAACGTTCACCACTGAGCAGGTTGGTTTTTTGAATAATTATGTGACTTTTCCAGAAAATGACAGGGGGATATTTGATCTCGCATATATTCATCTAAATGCCAATTTTATCCCTTTTAAGACAACGGTGCAATATATACTGGAGTCCGACTCCTATAATTTATCCGTTATTCTTCATAACACCATTGGGAACGTGCTGCTGTTTTTGCCATTAGGATTATTTCTGCCGCTATTATTTAAAAAATATAAAGTATTCTCGAAAGTGCTTGTGTTTGCAGCGATAGCTAGCTTGTCCATTGAACTATTACAGCTGATTTTACAAGTTGGCCAGTTTGATATAGATGATATTATTTTAAACACAATTGGCAGCAGTATAGGTTTTTTATGTTTTTCATTTTTACATCGTATTAAAAATGAAATATCATCTATCCCCTCCACAATAGAACATTTATAAAGAGAAAGTGAGAAGAAAGTATGAGAAAAATAATAAAAACAGGGTTAATTGTAGGGATGTGCTTTTATTTGCTGGTTCTTTCCAAGCTGATCTTGTTTAAGCATCTCCCTCTTTCTGAAATTATCAGTCATTTTACATTTAGTTATGAAGGACCTTTTTGGAATGAACATAATTTTATCCCTTTTAAAACGATCTTATATTATTTGTTTTTAGCAGAAAATATTAATTTCACTATACGTGTTCAAAATATAGTAGGTAATGTGATTGGATTTGTTCCGTATGGTTTACTCCTCCCATTGATATCGAAAAGATTTCAAAAGATAACCAAAGTGATGCTCGCAACGCTATGCTTAAGTTTTATGTTTGAACTGCTGCAATTAATTTTTAAATTTGGAAGCTTTGATGTTGATGATATGTTGTTAAATACAATTGGAGGAGTGCTTGGTTATTTGCCTATTAAACTACTTAAAATATTATATGTGCAAGCAAAGAATAGGGAGGCTTAGCCAAGCAATAGTTCTATTTAAAGAATTTTGTTTTTGAAAAGCGACCTTTCTTTTTTGTTCTTGATGTTTACAATGGTATAAAATGTATTCCTTAAATTGTGCAGGAAACGTACTATAGTACTGCATTAAAAACGGCTCTTTAGGTAAATAATTGTTTAGAAAATATGGAACAGTATTATAGATGTTCATATTGATTCTCCTTTGGCAAAAAGATCGTTCATCACTAATTATTTCGCCAACCTACCCCATTTACCTGCTTGTTGATTAAAAATTGCTTGATTGACCAGCAATTAGTTAGTCTAGACGTTGGGAACCATGAGCAAAATTAACCGAAATTATCAGATGTAAAACTTGCTATTCATTAAATTAGTAGTTTATGCTACGATCAATTTACATAGATGATATTATAAGATGGAGGTTTGCAAGTGATACAAGTAGAGCTAACAAGATTTAAAGTGAAAGAAGGAAAATCCAAGGTTGTAGATGAGTGGTTAGCATTTCTAAATGAGCATATGAAGGATGTCCTAATTACTTTAGCAGATGAAAAAATGTACGTTGAAACCATTTTTAGAGAAACACTTAATGGAAATGAGTATCTATATTGGTACTCTGTACAAGGGGAAGGTGGACAAGATGTAGAAGAATCCGAACACTGGGTAGACAGAAAACACTTGCAATATTGGCATGAATGCATAGATCCTAATTTTAGGCCCGTAGATCTTAGTACAGAAGTTGTGATGATACCTGAGAAGCTGAGACAAGCCATGGAAGCCTTTAACAAGTAAAATAAGCTGAAAGAAAATCGGACTTGCTTGGTAGGAAGAATGGACTTGATGGATAAACGCACCTAGGGATTTGGCTCGATCGCAATATTGATGAAGCATGAAAATCAACTATTTGTGAAGGAACCTTAAATTTTGGCATGGGTCTACAAATTTTAATAACCACTTGTTGTTTTCTATAAGGCAATCTACTATTTTAAGGAATGACATATTTAGGCTGACGATAATCAATTTAGGTGCTATAGGCAAAAGAAGATGTCTTTCTTTGATATGGACGCTTGAACGCAAATAAAAGGAGTGTTGTTTATGCAAACATGGGAATATGCAGTAGAAACTTGGACATTAGGGATTACCTCTGCCGATCGAGAAGAACTCGAGGACAAATTAAATGAGTATGGTAAGCAAGGCTGGGAATTAGTAAATATTATTCCTCAAGTTGGAGAGGGCCCTAGTGGTAGGATTAGTGTGAACTTCAATCAAATTGTGTTTAAACGAAAAGTAGATTAGCCTGTTTTCTCTTGGAGCTAGTTCAGTAAAATAAATTTTGAAGGTTATTAAAACTTATAGCTAGACAAGAAGGTGGGTAAGAATGGATGTAACTGAATTTCAGCAGTGGGTAAAGCAATATTATAAGAACAGAGGATGGGCGGATTTAGATATTTTCGTTCGCATCGGCTTTTTAGCTGAAGAAACAGGTGAAGTAGCTAGAGCGATAAGAGCTCTTGAAATAGGGAGAGACAGACCAGATGAAGCAGAAAGTACTTTTGAAGAAAATAAACAAGCGTTAACCGAAGAACTTGGAGATGTACTAGGCAATGTCATTGTCATTGCCAATAAATACGGCATTTCTTTGGAAGAAGTATTTCAATTACATAAAAGTAAGCTAGCAAAGCGCTATTCAGAATAAATATTAGAAAAGGAGTTAATGCTTTCCTGTCTGAAACGCTTCTTCTTTTTTCAGCTCCCGCTTAAAGCTTTTGCTTTCGCGAATCGTTTCATCTATATACGCTATGGGGGGAGTTCTCATCTAAAAACCTGATCGGGTATTCAATTATTCTGTTTCAAAGCTTTTCTTTTAAGAATTATGAGTTGAGAAAAGTGCTGTCCAAAATGTATGGCCCCCCCTCCTCTCACACCTCAGGTAGGAGGAGGGGCTGCTTGTTGTATTGAACTATTTTAAAATAATCAAAGTCTCATAAACTCTTAAATATGGATGCGATCTTTATCCATGTTTGTTAAGCGTGGTTTGCTTCCACAGAAGTCATACCATTATCAATGCTTTCATTCTTACAAATTAAGGTAAAATAGCAAACGAACGAACCGGAAATCCAGAAGCGTTTTTTGCTTTTGGGACGATATTACAAATGACTGCACCTGTTGCTGGCACCTTATCTAAATTGGCAAGTAATTCTATTTGGTAGCTATCTTGGCTAAGTACGTAATACTCTGCTATGATTGAGCCATTTTTGGCATAATCAATAGCGGTGTCTGTATCAAACGTTTCATGACCAACGGCTTTTATATCGCGTTCCTCGTACAAAAACTGTAAAGCTTCTAGTGACCAGCCTGGTGTATGACTTTGCCCGTCAGCATCTTTATTATCAAATGCCTCCTGATCAGGCCACCGTTTACTCCAATCTGTACGTAAAGCCACAAAACTGCCAGGATTTATTTTTCCATAGATGGTTTCAAATGCTAACACATCTTCAACCGTTAATGCGAAGTCATGATTTTCACCAGCGGCTTTTGATTTATCAATGACGACAAGTGGTAAGACAAATTCTTTTAGCTCTAATTCATCTAAGCACCTTGTATCACGGACAAAATGAACAGGTGCATCCAAATGTGTTCCATATTGCCCGGGAAATGTGAGTCGTTGCGCGAAAAAGCCGTCATCATGATCAAATAATGTTTCAAATTTGGCGGGTTCAAATGCTGAGAAATGTGGTGATTCCGGTCCAAAAGCATGGGTTAAATCAATCCATTGCTTGTTTTTAATCGCTGCAATGGTATGCCATAATTGATTTGTCACACTAATTCTCCTTTAAAAGAAAATTTTCTTTGTTGTTGTTTTAAGCTTTCAAACGATAATCCACATTATGTTTTTTTAATGTTTTATCTGATCCAAACAAGAAATGTTTCTCCATATTTGGGGAATATTTGGAATTAATCGTTTCGACACCGACAGCTTCAGCTACTGCTCGTAGCATTGCAGGAGAAGCGCCACAGCAAAGTCCAATGTAATGGATGCCAATATCTTTTGCTTCCTTAGCCCATGCTGCCAATTCATAGCGATTGTGATAAAGTGGGTCTAGCGCAGTTGGAAAAGTTGTTTCTGTTGGTAAATGACAGCTGCAAGCCCCATCAGGTAAGTTGAAAAATGTTGGATGCTCCTCTGTTGTGCGATATGGAATTGGTAAAGCGCCGACATATCCATTGACAGACTTTCTTATTTTAGCAAGATATGGCTGCATCGTTTCTGGACCTCGGAAGCAGTTCATGCCAACCACAAGTGCTCCTTTTTCGGAAAGCAATTGACAAGCCTCTTCCACGGTATATCCATCCCGTAAAATGTTTTCTCCCATAAGACCAAATGTTATTACAGCTGGAAGCTCTTGTTTCGTAATTTCCTCTAAGGCGATCAATGCTTCTTCATAGTAATAAAAGGTTTCCCCGTTAACAAAATCGACTCCTTCTTCTTTACACCATTGCACCATTTCTGCAAAAATACTTCTTACTTGATCTTTAGATGACGGATCATCGGGGTCAAAAATATTAGTGTTGGAAATATTTCCAGCAACGAGAGCTTCTTCTACTGGATGTTCCTTGGCGACTTCCTTTGCAAGACGAATCGCGCTTCGATTTAATGGCTCTAATAATTCCTCTTTGCCAATGATGCGCATTTTTTCTCGATTCCCATTATACGTAAAAGCCAGAACAACATCAGATCCGGCATTCATAAAATCACGGTATGCTTGCTTAAGGGCTTGCGGATTATCTAAAGCTACTTCCGGTACAAAAGAGCCTGCCTGTAAATATCCCCTTCGTTCCAGTTCAAATAAATAGCCTTCTCCAACAATAACGGGACCTTCCTCTAACCTCTGTTGTAAATTACGTTTCATTTAAAATTCCTCCTTTTAGTGATTTGGGGAAACCCCATAATAAAACCCTCTTCTTGAATTAGAAGAGGGTGAATTACCTTATTTATGGTATCTCTTCTTATCTTCAAGCGTTACGCTCTGGAATTAGCACAGTGCAATTATGCCTGTTGCTGAGGTTTCAATGGGCCAGTCCCTCCACCTCTCTGGATAAGATAGTCATATTATGTTTGTTCAAAAGCTATTCATGATAGCTCCTGTGTTCAATCAATGGCACGTTTCTGCCAAACTGTTGTTGAAACGAGATATTTGTTGTCAAATATATTTGATCATTTCTAAAATTTAAATAATACTTTACACCGAGAGGAATGAAATGTCAACCTATTTACTAAAAAAATTTTAAGTTCCTGTTTCGAATTGTTTCAGCGCTTGATTTAAATCATGCTTTAAATCTTCTGCTTGCTCAATCCCTACAGAAAAACGTAATAAACAGTTATCAATTCCACGCTTTTTCCGTTCTTTAATAGGAATGTCGGCATGGGTTTGTGTAGCTGGATACGTGATAAAGCTTTCCACACCTCCTAAGCTTTCTGCAAAGGTAATTAATTGTAATTGTTGCAAAAAAGGATCAACCCAGCTAGAATCATGCAAACGAAAAGACAGCATCCCACCTTTGCCTGGATAGATCACCTCTTTAACTGCAGGTTGTCCCTCTAAAAATCTTGCTATTTTTTGTGCGTTTTCCTGATGCTTTGCTATTCGGAGTGAAAGTGTTTTTAGCCCTCTAATTAACAACCAACAATCAAAAGGAGAAAGCACTGCTCCGGATGCATTGTGTAAAGCAGCAAGTTTTTCACATACTTCCACACCTGTTGCAATCACAAGTCCCGCCAATACGTCATTATGTCCACCAATATATTTGGTTGCACTATGAATAACAATGTTTGCGCCAAGTTCTATAGGTCGCTGCAAACAAGGGGTGAGAAATGTATTATCAACGATAAGTAATAGGTTATGTTTTGTGGTTAAACTGGCTAACGATTTGATGTCAATTTCTTGCATGAGTGGATTCGTAGGCGTTTCAATAAATAAAGCCTTTGTTTTATCAGATATCCGTTTTTCCATATCTTTCAAATTAGTAAAAGAATCATAGATTATATGGAACTGATAGGCATTTGCATAGTGCTGCAGCAAACGATACGTTCCTCCGTATATATCTTCAGAAACGATCAATTCATCACCAGACTGGAAAAGGGACAGCACCAATTGGATAGCTGCCATACCTGAACTGCAAGCGTAACCTTGTTCACCAGACTCCAAATTCGCAATACCTGCTTCTAACAGTGTTCGGGTAGGGTTTTTGGTACGGCTATAATCATATCCGGTTGAACGTCCAATCCCGTCATGTTTAAATGCAGTTGATAAATAGATGGGAGGATTGATAGCACCAGTGTTAGGATCGCTGTGATTTCCTAATTGCACTAGCCTTGTTTCAAGTGTTCTTTTTATCATATGATCATCATCTCCTAGAAAAATATTTTCAAGGAGAGCAAGCAAAAAACCTCTCCTTGAAATAAGAAGAGGTTTCCTAAGTTAAATATAAAGGACCAATTCTTCTTATCTTCAAGCATTAAGCTTCTGGAATTGGCACAGTACTGCAAGCAGTCTGTTGCCGAGGCTTCAACGGGCCAGTCCCTTCACCTCTCTGGATAAGAAAATAATTTTTGAATTTTATAAGATTGAATATTAGAATACAAGGCGGATTAAAAAAAGTCAAGTGGAACCTTGTATTCATTTAGAGTGTTTAATGGATCATAGAATATCTATGAGCTATCCATTGCTACTCTCCTTCTATGTGCGATATTTGAAAAAGTTTAAAAGAGAAAGAAACTGTCTACATTTGCATTTTTCCTGCACACTATTGCACAGTTGACAATTTTCTTTGGCTAACTAGTTTATCCCGTATATAAGGAGCTGTAAGACTCCCACTTCAGGAGTAGGAAGTCTACATATTTTCCAGCAATCGTTTAGCGATTTTTTGATAGTCATCCCGATCAATTCCCGGTGCAAATTCTTCTGGAAGATCATCAAGATTTGGAATTGGTGCTCCCTTTGGTGCTCCTTCCTTCACGATCAGTTGTTTCCCATTTTCTGGATTTTCCCCTTTCCAAATTTGCCGAATGTCTACATAATCTCCGACGTCATTCCATGTGTATAATACATTTGCTAAGCCTTGCTCCTCAAATTTTCGGGCATGATCGAATTTGGTGTTGGAGAGATCAGGGATTGGAATTAGTTTCTTCACTTCAGCACCTGTAGCGATTTCTAGAGCTTTGGCATAAGCTAAGATATGAGTACCACCGCGAACTAATAAATATCCAATCATTTCTCTTGCTGTTTCATGCTCCGTCATTTCATATACACGCATTTTATGTGTACGAGCGCCAATTTCAAGAAAGAAATTGTGCAATAGATCAAGCACGAGGTTGCCACTGCTGAAGACATTATCTCCTGTCCAGGCGCGACCCATGGAATCACCTGCAAGTGCTGTTTGTGCAGTAGCAATGAACTGATAAGTATTTCGACTATCTTTTCCTGTTCGTAATGGAGTCACATCTGGGTCTCCTGTATAAAAGGTGTTTCGTTTTGAGAGTAGATTAATGGTGTTTGAAACAAGTTCAACGTGTCCGAATTCCTCAGCCGTTATACTAGCAACCAGGTCGTAAAATGGTTTGAGTTTATCCTTTTGTCGGAAATTAAAGGATTGAAACAGATAGTTATTTAATGTTGACATTTCACCAAATTTCCCACCTAATAACTCTTGAACTGCCGCTGCTGCATTGGGATCCCCGTGTTCAGGTATAGGCAATTCAATTAACATGCGGTTTTCACGCTTAAACATGGTAAGCCTCCTTTTTAGCTTTTAGGAATGACCCAAACAATTTGTTGCGTACGAATGTAGAAAGAAGAACCACCTGATTCAATCACAATATGGTCTGGCATAACGGTTTTAAGACTGCCTGTAACGGTCCCTTGGGTGGTTTGTACAATAAGCATCGATCCGGTTATCGATTGTAATGTTTGGTAAACGTAGGGATCAAAAGCACTCATAAATGCCGGCGTTTGTGCATTCATTTTTTATCCTCCTTAAAAAGCATCACTACAGCTAAGCTATGACACTACAAAGTAGGTTATTCTCGTGGACAAGCAGAAATCAGCTATTTAGTAATAGAAGTACGTCAAGTTTTTAGTCAAGATGAACAATAAGGGGAATAATTTCACAAAAGTATGGAGGTTTACCTTTGTACAGGGTAGAGAAAAATAGCAGGAGAAATATTACCGACGTTTCGTTGTTATGATTACTCTGAAACAATTATTTTTTGCTATTCTGGTGATGACAAAGACCCAAAACAAGAGGCAGTTTATGGAGGCTCTGTCTCTTGTTTTGAGTTCTTTAACTGGTAAATTCTTTCGCGATAGATATAAATTCCCGCACGGCGTATGGCAAATATTTATTTCTCTTCCATATGAGAGCCAATTCAAGGTGAATGATAGGGTGCTTGAATGGAATGGTAGTAACGTCATGATGGAGGAGCTGTTGACAAATTTTACTTGGTAATAAAGCAATGCCTAATTTCGCTTCGACCATTTCAATCATAAAGTCTCGTTGTGAACTTTTACATACCGTGTTTGGTTCAAATCCGTAATTCCTGCAAGCTTCGACAATCCGATCATGCAAGGAAAAATCTTCCTGATATAAAACGAATTTTTCATTCTTTAGATCAGATAGTTCAACGAATTTTTTAGCTCCTAGTGGATGTTCGGTTTGAACAACAACCATTAAAGGATCTTTTAAAAGGTTAATCGTTGAAAAATGATGTTTTTCAACGGGAAGATTACAGATAAGTCCTACATCGAGTTCTCCTTCTTTCACCCCATATTGAATTAAATTACTCCCCACTTCGTTTAATTCAATATGAAAAGAAGGGTGTGCAGCCTTGTACTTGCTAATTAATTTAGAAAAGAAGGTGGCACCAATAATCGGGGGAATGCCAATTTTTATTTGCCCTTTTTTTAATTGCACCACATCATAAAGTTCCGTAGTTAAATTATCATATGCCTCCATAAATGGTTTGGCATTACTTAGAAATGCTTCCCCGGCATCAGTCAACTCAATTTGTTTTCCCCCACGGTAAAACAAAGTTACTCCGAGCTGTGTTTCCAAGTTTTTAATCGCTTTACTTAAAGAGGGCTGTGATATGTGAAGCATAGAAGCTGCTTTTGTAAAGTTTCGCTTATTGGCGACAGCAACAAAATATTCAACCTGACGAACGTCCAAACTACCCATCCTTCCATTAAATAAATTCCCATTTTTCATTATTATACTAAATTCGATAGCTAAAAGGAATAACGTATATGCAAAACAGATATTTCAATTTTTTGTCTTCTCCAATTACAATGAAATAAACGATGAGAAAGAGGGGAATGGCGTTGACAAGTTATGTAACCAAAGGAAACTTACAGATTGCAAAGCAGCTTTATGATTTTGTAAACAACGAAGCTTTACCAGGTACAGGGTTGGATCAGGAAAAATTTTGGCAAGATTTAGATCAGCTTGTTGCTGATTTAGTGCCTAAAAACAAAGCTCTACTGTTGGAACGGGAAGAATTGCAACAAAAAATAGATGAATGGTATAGATCACATGAGTTGCATGACACTTTAGCATATACATCATTTTTACAGGAGATTAGCTATTTAGAGCCAGAAGTCGATGATTTTACTATTTCTACAAAAAATGTAGACGATACAATAACAATGCAAGCAGGACCGCAACTTGTTGTTCCTATTGATAATGCTCGTTACGCACTGAATGCTGCGAATGCCAGATGGGGCTCTCTGTATGACGCGCTTTACGGTTCGGATGTGATACGTGAAGAGGACGGTGCAGAAAAAGGTACAACTTATAATCCGATACGCGGTCTGCAAGTAATTGCTTTTGGGAAAAAATTTCTTAATCAGCATTTTTCATTGCAAACGGGAGCCCATGAAGATGCGGTTCGTTATTATGTGGACAATGATAGATTAGGTATTGAATTAAAGCACGGAGAAACGACAGAACTAAAGGAAGCGGTTCAATTTGCAGGCTACCAAGGGAATCCTGAAGCTCCAAGTGCTATCTTACTTGTGCATAACGGCTTACATGTAGAAATTCAAGTCGACCGCTCTCATCCGATTGGTAAAACAGATGCTGCAGGAATAAAAGATATTGTACTCGAAGCGGCGACAACAACCATTATGGATTGTGAAGATTCGGTTGCTGCGGTAGATGCAGAAGATAAAACCCTTGTTTATCGGAATTGGCTAGGATTAAATAAAGGGAATTTATCTACTTCTTTTAAAAAGGATGGGAAAGAAATAAAGCGAACCTTACATGACGATCGTGCGTATAAGAACCCGCATGGAGAAACGTTTAAACTCCCGGGCCGTGTGCTTATGTTCATACGGAATGTCGGACATTTAATGACGACAAATGTTATCCTTAATCTCCATGGGGAAGAAATTCCAGAGGGGATCATGGATGGTGTGTTCACTTCGCTAATGGCTAAACACGATTTATTAGGAAATGGGCGCTATCAAAATTCTCAAAAAGGTTCTATTTATATCGTGAAGCCAAAAATGCACGGTTCAAAAGAGGTTGCCTTTGCAAATGAGTTGTTTAATCGAATTGAAGATATGCTTGATTTAAAACGATATACACTTAAAATTGGGGTTATGGATGAAGAACGGCGAACTTCACTAAATTTGAAAAACTGTATTTATCAAGTTAAAGAACGAATTGTATTTATAAACACAGGATTCCTAGACCGAACAGGTGATGAAATTCATACGTCTATGGAAGCAGGGCCAATGATTCGTAAAGGTGAGATGAAAGCATCCACTTGGCTAGATGCATACGAAAAAAATAACGTTCAAGTAGGTCTGGCAGCAGGATTACAAGGAAAAGCACAAATAGGTAAAGGGATGTGGGCAATGCCCGATTTAATGGCGGATATGCTGAAGCAAAAAATCAGTCATCTACAAGCAGGAGGAAATACAGCTTGGGTACCATCTCCAACTGCAGCTACATTACATGCTTTACACTATCATGAAGTGGACGTAGAAGAAGTGCAGCAACAACTCACAAAAGATAAACAAAGCTATAAAGCAGCTATGCTACAAGTACCACTTGCAAAGGAAACAAATTGGTCAAACGAAGATATTCAAAATGAATTAGATAATAGCTGTCAAACATTGCTCGGCTATGTCGTGCGTTGGGTGGATCAAGGTATAGGTTGTTCCAAAGTTCCAGACATAAATCATATTGGCTTAATGGAAGATAGGGCAACCTTACGAATTTCCAGCCAAATGTTAGCCAATTGGCTCTATCATGGCATCTGCAGTGAAGAACAAATGATGGATGCATTAAAACGAATGGCGCAAATGGTCGATAAGCAAAACGAAGGAGATGCAAATTATCAACCAATGTCTGTAGACTTTCAGGCTTCCATTGCTTTCCAAGCTGCTTGCGACCTAGTGTTCAAAGGAAAAGAGCAGCCTAATGGCTATACAGAACCCATTCTTCATCGACGTCGACTTGAAGTGAAGAGGGAAGGTCAAAAAGTTAGGTGAAAATGAACCATCACACTTTCTAAATGCTGTTTTACACTTGTTGTTCTCTAGCTTCTTATTTATGTTACATGCAAAAAGGAAAGGTTTTTGTATAGCCTTCCCTTTTTTTGTTGTATAGGTAACTATAAAATGAGGTGCTTGTGGATAACGAAATAACCGAATAGTCACGCTCGGCGCATGAGCTCAGCAACGATGTGACTTTAGAAATGCGCCCTACGATAAGGCCTCATCGGTTCGTCGCTAAGGGGAAGGCCGACTAAAAACGGGCTTGCCGCTCAGGCGTCGGCATACCCCTGTTTTTAGTGGCATGATTCCTTTATCTTTAGTTGATTCGTTCCATTCGCTACGTTGCTAAACGGGCGCCCCGAGCCTTTGTTCGAACAGGGGTTTTGTGTGATACTATCTACAACAGTATGGCATCTCTCTCAATGACAGGACAAGATTAATCAACCTTTTCCTCTGCAACAATTTTTTCATATCCATGCATATGAAATAACCAATAGGAACTAAAAAACAAGAACAAGAAGATAAAAAAGTCATAAAATGTTGACCAATCTTTTGGATTATAAAAATCAAGGGCATTAAAAACATTCATCCCACCGAACGCAGCAATCGCTGCAAAGATGCTTCCTTTTAAAAGCGGATTTGCCCTAGGCTTGATTTGGAGGACAAACATAATAGCGACAGGGGCTAGTGCCAAGTGATAAGGAAGAAAAAGGATTGGAGATATGGGTGAAAATTTCATCGGATAGGACCATAAACCATAAGACAAGGATATAAGATCGATAAGTAAGGATAGTGCAATGGTTAGGAAGGCACATCCTAATAAACGCCCAGTGCTGCTTTTTTTTCTAAATAGAATCCATAGTGCCCAAGGAACGATAAATAAAATAACTCCTAACCACCACTGCCATGTGAATAAAAAAGCATGCAACAGGGCATCTGTAATCATTTGATTGACTTCTATTAATTTTAGTGAGGCTCTTTCTGTTTGCTCTAAACCTTCTCTTACCGTCATCCAGAATACTCCTTTTGAAGCGTATTTATTATGGTAGTTATTATGCTCTCAATGGTGTTTATTATGTATAGAAGAAGAGTATATTTGGATTAGTCATTTCATGTAATGATGCTAAACGAAAGCTATACTAATTTAGCGGAGGAAAATATGACAAAGGGGAAACGATTTTTACTCGTGATGGCAATCATCGGTTTGTGTTGGCAGTAAACCATTTTTTCAAACCTGACACAGATCAAACAGAAGATACTCTGAACAAAGAATTAGAAAAAAGTATAATGACATCTATTTAAAACACTTAAATTTAAGAAAAGAAAACAAGCAACTACGTGAAGAAATAGATCAATTGAACGATCACATTTTTGAGATAAATCAAGTTATGCTGGAAGGCAAAAATAACATTATTCCAGAAAATGCCGATGTATTTTATAAAGATTTGGATAAAGAAAAAACGATAATCTTCTTTAAGGAAGCTGAAATAAAACATACATTAATAATCTTTATGAAAAAACATTATATAAGTGGTCAAATGGATCTGCCATCCATACGACCACAAAGCGGGTTTGCTTGGACAATGGCGCAATATCCTGATTTTGCTTTTTATGCTGGTGTGATGACAGATGAAAATATGAACGACGTGCAAGTAACTTGGAAAGGATATGTCGAAAAGGTAATTACTTATTAAATATGCGAACTTATGTTTGATTCGTTTCGCTTCCTTCAGGTTTGGGTGAAGCGGAGGATATAAAAGTGCAAACTCTGAATAAAGCTGGAGCAGTTGTCAGAGATGCAAATGTATTTGATCCCCCGCCTGCAGATTAACGTAAGGTAAACATGCAAAAGATGACGGTAACATGAATACTTGACTTTGAATGATAATGTAGATGTGAATTCAAGAAAGTAAGCAGCTTTTTTTCCCACCCCTTATCCGCTTTCTGCTGCTATATGTTCGTCTGCATGAATAAAATGCCATACTAAAAAAAACAACAACAATCCGATGATCCCCATCGTAATATAACTGACATGTATATATTGGCGCATAGCCATCGATATAACAGGTGGTCCTAGAGCCACACCGATAAAACGCGAGGAGCTATAAAAGGCAGTAATAGTTCCACGTTCTTCTTTATCAATTCCTTGTGTAATCATTGCGTCAAGCGTAGGTAAGGCGGCACCAATTGCAATTCCCAAAATAGACGTAACGATAAGCAAAATGTATAAATTACCACTTGAAAAGCCAACAAATACAACACTTGCCGCAGTAATAGGCAAGCTAAATAATAACACTCGTTTCATCGTTGCTAAATCACCTTTTATTTTACGCCCAGTAATGAAAGAAGCAAGGCAAAGGCCAAATAATGGGATCGCTAGTACAAAACCTTTGGTCACGCCATATAACTGATGTTGTTTTTCAAAAACATCCGATAGAAAGAATAGTACCCCAAATAAAATTAGCATTAAATGAATACCAATGAAAAACACCGTATATAACCATTTACCCTCTGTTTTGAAAGTGCTTTTCGTTTTCTGAAGAAATTTCTGAAATGGCTGCACCTCTTCTTTTTGTTTTGGAACTTTAATAAATAGATAAATGAGCACAATCGATATAAGACTGAACAAAGAGATGGAAAAAAAGGGGATATACCATAAAAAAGACGCAAACAGTGCACCTAAAATAGGACTTAACACTTTTCCAAAGGTGTTGGAGGTCTCAACGATCCCAAGGCAAGCACTAGCTTTTTCATCATCCCCTTTAAACAGATCTCCAACTAAAGGCAAAATAATTGGGAAAGCTCCTGCTGCGCCTATACCTTGCAGTACTCGACCGATAATAATCCAAGTAAATGGATCTGAAAGCTTCCATGAGGCGAACCCTGCAATTAATCCACCAATAAACGCTAATACTAAGCTGGTTAAAATGACAATTTTTCTACTATAGCGATCGGATAAATAACCTGCCACTGGAATGAGAAAAATGGCGGCAAGGGAATAGCTCGTAATGATCATACTTGATTGAAAGGTAGTGATTCCTACTTGTTTTTCAAAAACAGGTAGTACAGGAATTAGCATAGAATTTCCTAATGTCATTACAAGTGGTATTGAGGCAAGACTAATAATACTCCATGTTTTAACAGGTTGCTTGGTCATAACTAAACGCTCCATTTCTTTCTGCTTTCTTTCCGCTTATTCCTATATCATGCCAATAGTAACTTTTCTTATGCATAATTATAAATGGCGGGTTGAAACTAGTATAGAGCCCGCCATTATGAAATTTGCCAAAAGCTAAAATAGCAATAAGCAAGCAGTAAGCATCATTCATGCGAGTGCAAGATGCTGGAGAATGTTGGTTTACCTTGTTTTAATTAACTAGAAGAACAAATGATATTTCTTAGGGCAGACTTATATACGGTAAAATCAGTTTCTGAAAAAAGCACCATCCTTACCTGACCGAAATCCACTGTCTGTAAGTAATTGGTGATTGTTCTCATTGCTATCTTCGCTGCCCGCTCAATGGGAAAACGATATACACCAGTAGAAATAGAAGGGAATGAAATGCTAGTTAGCTTATACTCTTTAGCAAGCTTGAAGGAATTTTGATAGCAATCTGCCAACTGAATGTCTTGGATTGGATTATGTGTATTCCAAATAGGACCTACTGTATGGATCACATAACTAGCAGGTAATTTAAATCCAGGAGTAATAACAGCTTCTCCAGTGCCTAAAGGCTCCTCATTTAACTGCTCTTTTCGAAGTCTTCTGCAAGCTTGCAACAATTCTTGTCCTGCCGCTTTATGAATGGCTCCATCTACGCCTCCACCGCCCATCAACGATCCATTAGCTGCATTAACAATCGCATCTGTTGCCTGTTTAGTAATATCCCCAATTAACAGCTCTAATGTATTTTCACCTATCGTGATTTGCAAATCAAATACCTCCTTTTATTACCCTCTCCTTATATTTTGAATAAAATAACTACTATTGTCTAATTTTTGAGTGTCCATGACGATGAATTAAAGGTTTATTAATAATAAGTGCTTTTAAGGAAGTAACTATGGATGAAAACGCCCTACAATTAGTTGTTAAATTGTTTATTATCCATTACTTATACGGGCATTTCAGCAAATGAAATCATCACTTCCATTTCGCCTTTTAAAGGCTAGTTCCCCCTTCTTCAAACCTCATACAAAAGTATTTAACATTCGTATAAATACTAGACCGCTTACAGAAATAACGGTTTCTAACATAGTCCACGTTAAAAATGTCTCTTTGATCGTTAATCCAAAAGATTATTTAATGATCCAAAACCCTGTATCATTCACATGCGATGCAATGAGACTACCAGTTCCTGTTGCTATTACCATGAAAGCCAAAACAACATCTGTTCCAAACATCAATGGGATAACCAATCCTGCTGCAATTAGTGCAACGAATGTATCTGCCCCTTGAGCAATTCTTAATACTGCTGCAATTAATCATGCTAAGATAATCGGCGAAATAGAACTCCCTTGGAATAAAACGGCAACATAATCACCGAATCCGTCCCACAGTAATAAAGGGGGTATAGGGTCTGTGAATAAGTGAGAATAATTGTGTGTCACTATATTTTAGCTTAGCATTAGGAATAGAAAAAATGAGTACGGTTTCTTGTGTTGGAGAGCGTATACTAAAGGTAAAGGATGAAAAAGAGAGCCTAATCTATTTCAAATATTCTTTTTATAACAATAAGAAGTATAAAATGAGGTGCTTGGGGATAACGAAATAACCGGATAGCCACGTCCGTCGCATGAGCCCAGCAACGATGCGACTTTAGAAATGCGCCCTACGATAAGTCATCATCGGTTCGTCGTAAAGAGGAAGGCCGACTAAAAACGGGCTTGCCGCCCAGACGTCGGCATACCCCAGTTTTAGTGGCATGATTCCTTTATCTTTAGTTGATTCGTTCCATTCGCTACGTTGCTAAACGGGCGCTCGCTCCTTTGTTAAACAGTTTGTTCTTTAAGTATAGATGAATGTTACGTATAATTTTCCATAGCTATTCCATTAATGAGTGGAGATTTTAGCAACTAGTGTATACCCAATAAGTAATAAATGATTGAAAATGGTGCGATTTGCAGCGATTAATTTTATTTTAATAAAAGGGGGGAGTGTAACAAATGGGCAAGCTAATTAATGAAGAGATACCAAAGGAAGCGGTTCAAGCATTAAAAATTACGATGGAGTTGCAGGGACAAACCGTAATTGGTGTATATATGTTTGGTTCTGCCGTAATTGGTGGCTTACGCATCAATAGTGATGTAGATATCCTAGTTGTCGTAAATCACCGTTTATCAGAAGAGATGCGAAGAAAACTGACAGAGAGACTCATGCTTATCTCGGGAAAGGTAGGGAATACAAAGTCTGTCCGACCGCTGGAAGTAACGGTAATCAACCATAGTGATGTGGTACCCTGGAGATATCCGCCAAGAAATGAATTTTTGTATGGAGAGTGGCTTCGAAGTGAGTTTGAGGCAGGTCAGATTCCCGAACCAACTTGTAACCCTGATTTAGCTATTGTCTTAGCTAAAACAAGAAAAAATAGTGTTTCTCTATATGGTCCTGATGCTTCAGATATACTTGATCCCGTTCCGAAAACAGATATTCGAAGGGCGATTAAAGATTCCTTACCAGATTTAATAGAAGGGATGAAAGGTGACGAACGTAATGTAATTTTAACGATGGCTCGCATGTGGCAGACAGTAGCTGATGGAGAAATTTCTCCAAAAGATGTGGCTGCAGATTGGGCGATACCTCGGTTGCCTCAAGAATATGCGAATTTACTTGATTTAGCTAGAAAAGGCTATCTAGGAGAGTATGCTGATAATTGGGAAGGACTGGAATCAGAGGTGCGTGCACTCGTTAATTATATGAAGAACTCTATAGCATCTTATGTAAGTATTTGAGCATAATCTCAGAAAAGCGGTAACTATTCAATAAAAACAACAAATCTACTTGAATTAAAAAGAAATTGCAAAGTAACGTACTTAAACAGACAGGAACTTTTTCTGAAGTTAAAGATGTTGATGCAAATGAGCTAATGCATAAAAAATAGATAGATGGAAGCTGGTACTCACCCCGCTCGCTCATCTATCTTTTTCTTTTGCTTTGCTTCATGGATCCCATCTAATAAGTTGAGACATATGTTTCTAATATTTACAATAAACAAGGTGCCCCCTTTGCTGCATAAAAAATGTAAAAAACTACAATTATAACGCTTTCACATCTAATGTCTCGATAAACTGAACAAAAGCTTTTACAATGTTTAGCTGTAACGTGTCTTCGTGGTAATACATCCATGTTTTACGGGTAATAAATCTACCGGACGGCAGGGGAAGGGGTTTGATAATTAAATCCGTGTATGGGCGAACAACTAGATTAGCAATAATAGCATAGCCGAGACCGTTAATGATCATTTCCTTGCACGTCTCTACTTGGTTAACTTGGATATTAATATTTGGATTTTGTTTATAGTTGCTGTACCACCAATGATCAACAATACTTCTCATTTTTTCGTCTGTATGATAGTCAATCCGAGGTAAGTGAGGAAGTTCCTCCCATGTGAAATCCCAGGGCGATGCAACACAAATTTCTTCTTCGTAGAGTAAATGTTTCGTTTCGTTCCAAATGTAATCTCCTTTAATGAAGGCTATATGAACATCATGATTTAAAATGAGCCGGTGCATTTCACTACTCCACCCAGTAACGACTTGAAATTCGACATCGGGGTAGCTTTGCTTAAATAAACGCAGCAATTTTGGCATTTTATTTAAAGCAAAAAAATTCGATACGCCAACCCGAATAGTGCCGGAGACTTGATCCTTCATATTGTGAAGCTGTTCTTCAATTTTTCTTTGCTCATATAGCATTTTTTGTGCATGAAGTGCCAATTGTTCCCCTTCAGGCGTAAACGTAATGCCGCGTTGCTTGCGAATAATGAGCTGGACCCCGTAATAGCTTTCCAGTTTTTTTAATCGCGACGTTAATGTCGGCTGAGATAAAAACAGGCGTTGCGCAGCTTGAGTAATATTTTCCGTACGATAAAGTTCTGCTAACATTTCCCAATCCTCAGTTCTCATAAATTAACACCCCACTTAGATTATTTTGATATTGAAAAATTTTATGCCTATTAATTAAAATTATATATTTTCCTAATCTTCATTTCAATTTTATAATAGGAATAGAGAAAAAAAAGAAAATTATCGAATAACAAAGGAGGATGTTTATGAGTACGAAGCAGCAGTTTGTCCCTGGTTTGGACGGAGTTATTGCAGCAGAGACAGCAATCTCTTTTCTTGATACAGAGCAAGAAAAAATCATTATTCGAGGTCATGAACTAATCGATTTGTCGAAAAGCAACGATTATATTGATGTTGTCCACCTTTTATTAGATGGAAAATTACCAAATGCCTCAGAAAAAACTGTACTTGAAAAAAAGCTAACCTCCAATTACGACATCCCAGATGAAGTCATGCAAATTTTATCTCTGTTACCAAAAGAAACACATCCAATGGACGGATTGCGCACAGGATTGTCAGCGCTTTCGGGATACGATAAAGATATTGATAATCGTTCATTGGAGACGAATAAAAGCAGAGCGTATGCATTACTAGGAACGTTGCCTGCTATTACGGTGAATAGCTATCGTCTCATTAATGGGAAGGAGGCTGTGAAACCGGATCAATCGCTTTCTTATAGTGCAAATTTTCTATATATGATAACAGGAGAAAAGCCAACTGACTTTGAAGCGGAAATTTTTGACCGTACATTACTTCTTTATAGTGAGCATGAGATGCCAAACTCAACATTTACTGCCAGAGTAATTGCTTCGACGAATTCTGATCTTTATGGCGCATTAACGGGTGGAGTTGCCTCTTTAAAAGGAAATTTGCATGGTGGAGCGAATGAGGCGGTCATGTATATGTTAAATGAAGTGAAAACCGCTGCTGCTTTTGAAGAGCTTATCCAAAGGAAACTCGCCAATAAAGAAAAGATAATGGGCTTCGGGCACCGTGTTTATATGAAAAAGATGGACCCGCGAGCCTTAGTTTTGAAAGATTCCTTAAAGCAATTATGTGAGAAAAAAGGCGACTATACGCTATTAGAAATGTGCGAAGCAGGAGAAAAAGTCATGCGAGAGGAGAAAGGATTGTATCCAAATCTCGATTATTATGCAGCCCCGGTTTATTGGATGCTAGGGATTCCGATTGGTTTGTATACACCAATTTTCTTCAGTGCACGTACAGCTGGGTTAGCTGCACATGTCATTGAACAGCATAACAATAATCGGATTTTCCGTCCACGTGTGCATTATATTGGAGAAAGCTATTAAGGAACTAGAAGGAGCGAATGTAATGGTACAAGTTAAAGATGAAAGAAAAACAGATGTATTATTAGAAGAGTTAGCTGATTATGTATTAAATAAAGAGATTACTAGTGAAGAGGCTTTTTCAACCGCCCATTATGTATTAATCGACTCAATTGGCTGTGGAATTCTAGCCCTTAATTACCCAGAGTGTACGAAGCATCTTGGACCAATTGCCCCTGGAACAGTTGTACCGAACGGGGTTCGTGTGCCTGGTACATCTCATGTGCTAGATCCTGTGCAAGGGGCTTTTAATATCGGCACGATGATTCGTTGGCTCGACTATAATGATACGTGGCTTGCAGCTGAGTGGGGCCATCCTTCCGATAACCTTGGCGGTATTTTAGCGGTTGCTGATTTTATTAGTCGCCAGAACGTGGCGAATGGGAAACCCCCACTAAAAGTCAAAGATGTATTGGAAATGGCTATCAAAGCTCATGAAATTCAGGGAATTCTAGCGTTAGAGAACAGTCTGAACCGAGTAGGGCTCGATCATGTACTATATGTTAAAATTGCTACTACCGCCGTGGTAACGAAAATGCTTGGTGGTAACAGGGAAGAGATTATTAATGCATTATCCAATGCTTGGATTGATAATTCAAGTCTACGTACGTATCGTCACGCTCCAAATACTGGCTCACGTAAATCATGGGCTGCTGGCGATGCTACGAGTCGAGCTGTTCGATTAGCATTCATGGCTATTCAAGGTGAAATGGGTTATGCTACGGCTTTAAGTGCTCCAGGATGGGGCTTTCAAGACGTGTTGTTCAACAAGCAAGAGCTTGTGTTAAAACAGCCGTTAAATAGTTATGTGATGGAAAACGTGCTCTTTAAAGTATCTTATCCTGCTGAATTTCATGCCCAAACAGCTGCCGAAGCGGCGATTGAATTACATCCTGAGGTAAAGGATCGTTTGGATGAAATTGATTATATTACGATTTCCACACATGAACCGGCTATTCGAATTATTGATAAGCAAGGACCATTGTATAATCCTGCCGACCGTGACCATTGCTTGCAGTATATAACAGCAATTGGTCTATTAAAAGGGGACATTGTCGCAGAAGATTATGAGGATGATGTAGCCGCAGATCCACGTGTTGATATGCTACGAGATAAAATGGTTGTAACGGAGAACAAAGCATATACAGTAGATTATTTAGATCCGGAGAAACGCTCGATTGCCAATGCAGTACAAGTCCATTTCAAAGATGGTACCCAAACAGCAGCTATTGAACGTGAATATCCGTTGGGGCACCGTTTCCGCAGAGAAGAAGCGATTCCAAAGATCTTAGAAAAATATGCAACGAATTTAGCTACGCAGTTTGCAAGTAAGCAGTTACGGGAAATTGAAGCTGTGAGCTACGATTATGATAAACTAGCAGAAATGGACGTTCATGAATGGATGGAACTATTTGTGAAGTAACGAGGAGGTCTCCGAAAGATGGCATGGATTGTTGATGAACCAAAAACACAAAAGGAATTGGCAAAAAGCTTTAAAGAGCTTATGCAAGCGGATGAAATTTTGCAAATTCCAGGAGCTCATGATGCTATGGCAGCACTCGTAGCCCAACAAACGGGATTCTCTGCACTGTATCTGTCAGGTGGTGCATATACGGCAAGTAAGGGCTTGCCGGATTTAGGGATTGTCACATCGACCGAAGTAGCAGAGCGGGCAAGAGATCTTGTCAGAGCTACGAATCTACCTGTTTTAGTAGATATAGATACAGGCTTCGGTGGCGTCTTAAACGTGGCGCGTACTGCACGAGAGATGTTAGAAGCAAACGTAGCCGCCGTCCAAATAGAAGATCAACAATTACCAAAAAAATGCGGTCATTTAAATGGAAAACAGCTTGTCACTAAAGAAGAAATGGAACAAAAGCTGCAAGCAATTAAAAAAGTAGCCCCTTCGTTAGTGATTGTAGCCAGAACAGATGCACGGGCAAATGAGGGATTGGATGCAGCGATCGAACGCGCTAACGCATATGTAGCAGCTGGAGCTGACGCTATTTTTCCTGAAGCGTTGCAAACAGATGAGGAATTTCAAGTTTTTGCTCAAAAGGTCCAGGCACCATTACTGGCAAACATGACGGAATTTGGAAAGACGCCGTATATATCAGCAGAAGAATTTCAGCGGATGGGGTTTCATATGGTTATTTATCCGGTAACCTCTTTACGAGTGGCAGCTAAAGCGTATGAGCGAATCTTCAAGCTGATTAAAGAAGAAGGAACACAAAAGAACGGTGTTACGGACATGCAAACGAGAAAAGAATTATATGAAACCATCTCCTATGACGATTTTGAAGCATTGGATAAGAATATTGCCAAAACGGTATTGGGTGAATAAATAGAGAAGTGGGCTTTACTGAGTTTTCGGTAGAGTCCTTTTTTTGGGTATTTTAAAAAGGGCTCAAGGCAGATAAGGTATATTGGATAAGTAAATGTATCATTCGTAATGAAGGAAGCAATATATTATAAAAGTAGCTATCTGCCTCATCTATATAGGGGTAAAGAAATAATCGTTGATCTCTCATGTTCTAAACCCGCTTTGGTGGGTCATATTGATTTATTAATCTGGTTGTTCCATGAAAGGTGTCCTACGTAGTGGAACTTGAAAAATTGCTTGATTAATACAAATGTGAATGATTATTCATTCATGAAAAAACTAAGCAAGAAAATAAAAAAAGATAAAGCTTGTTAAGTATAATGGTCTTAAACTATGATGTAAATTTAATAATGTATCAAGCTGTTGGCTGCATTTTACTGTTCTTCGATCTGTTAACCCGTACTTTAAGCCTAGCGCAATCATTTCTTGCTTTTTCTTATTGATCCTTGCGGCTAGCCGAGAGGGATCTGGTTCAATCACTTTCATTGTTTTAAATCTCCCTTTCTATCGAGAATTTTATAGAGTTATGTCGGAAACACACAAAAATAAGTATGCTCATTAACCAAAAAAAAAGCAATAGATTCAACAAAGGTTGTCAAAACATCTCAAAATATGACAAAATTTAAAGTATAATTAGACTTAATGAACGTAATTTTGGATCAATCTTCCGCTGGATCTAGGGAAATGGAATCAGTTGTAATGTAAATTATTCGACGTTATTTACTTACGCGTAATCCATTTTTTCTCTGTGTTACTAATCTTGTAGCAATCTATATGTAAATATTCGTGTAAGCTGTTACAATGGAAAGAGTAAATGATACTTGTAAATGAGGTTTCGATAATGAGTAGAATAAATGAAGTAAAAGAGTTGCTTCAGACAGATTCAGGAAAGAACGGAGGATTGACTGCTAAGGATGTCAGTCTAAAACTACATATTGATCGTTCTACCGCTAGTCGTTACTTAAACGCATTAGTAAAGCAAAATAATGCTGTGAAAGTACCGGGGAAACCAGTAAAATACATCGGACATACTCCTGCTGAGGAAGAAGCTGATCTTATCGATTTAGAAGGCATCGGCAAAAGCCTACGCCCCATTTTAGAACAGGGGATGGCAGCTCTATTATATCCCTCTCGTAATATCCCCATTTTACTTACTGGAGAGACTGGTACAGGAAAAACGTATCTTGCGGAAACATTATGTGAATTAGCGAAAAAACGTATGAGTGATCAAGGTGAAGTACCTTTTGTAGCTTTTAACTGTGCAGATTATGCACAAAATGCAGAGCTATTGGTTGGACAAATTTTTGGAATTAAAGAGGGGGCCTTTACAGGGGCAATCGAGGATCGGGTTGGTTTAGTAGAAAAAGCAAATGGTGGGATTCTATTTCTCGATGAAATTCATCGCTTACCGCCTTCTGGACAAGAAATGCTCTTTTATTTGATGGATAAGGGAATTTACCGCGTACTAGGAGAGGCAACCAAAGATCGTTATGCGAATATTACTATTATCGGAGCGACAACTGAAGATCCACATAAGGCCCTGCTGCCTGCTCTGGTACGCCGCTTTTCTATTAAGTTGACGTTGCCATCGCTAAAAGAACGCACTCGTAAAGAAAGGGAAGAGCTAGTTAACCATTTTTTAAAGCAAGAAGCGAATAAAATGGATACGAGCTTAGCCATTACAGATAATAGCCGCGAAGCATTGCTTCATTACCCATGTCCAGGAAATATTGGTCAATTAAAAAGTGACATTCAGATTGCTTGTGCCCATGCCTACTTACGTTATTTAAATAAGCATGAAGAAAAAGTAATTATCCAAATTGCTGACCTGCCAGATAATATTGCAAGCTTTGCAAATTCCTTATCATTTGATCAACAAGAAGTGACCTCAACAATAGAAAGTGAAAAGAAAATTAGTGAGCATTTGCCTAATATTTATCAAAAAATAGCAAGTCAAGAAGATTATCATTCTATTCATGCAACGATTAAAAAATATATTTCTGACTTATCAAAGAAATACCGACAACCCCATTTTGTCCAACAAGGGTGGCAACAATTAATTGATGAGGACTTATTTCATGCCTTATCGGAAGCAAAAAGTCATTTATCTTATTTGCCGTTACATTTTAACAACAATCAGTTATATGTTATTGGACTGCATTTGCAGAATTACCGTAATCACCAGTATGAGGCAAAAAAAGAGCTGCCGATTGTAACGCACCCAAATCCGATTTACAGAGAAGCTGCCCAACAATTAGCTGCCTATTTAAACACAACCATTGGTCTGCAATTACCTAAAGAAGAAATTGCATTATTGGCGCATTTTTTAACAACGGATGAAAAGAATACCGTTCATTCCGAACAATCGATAGCCGTCATTTTAGTGACGCATGGTGCCTCAACTGCTTCTTCCATGGCCGAAGTGACCAACACATTACTTGGAAATAAAGTTATTCAAGCCATTGACATGCCGTTACATGTTTCAGCAACGGAAATATATCAGCACGTCAAACAAAAAATTAGTGCTATGACTCACATAAAAGGTGCACTTCTGCTTGTAGATATTGGCTCTCTTATAACAATGGGAGATGCTATTCAACATGAGTTAGATGTAGAAGTGAAAACTTTATCCAGTGTCAATTTACCGATGGTATTGGAAGCAGGTAGGAAATCACTTATCTCCAATATGTCGTTGGAAGAAATATACCATGATACCAAAAAGGCTATGACTATCTTTGTGAAAGAAAAAACAACATACTCACCTGTGGAAAAGAAACGAATGATTACAACAGTATGTTTTACAGGTGAAGGAGCCGCCCAATTATTAGAATCCTGGATTGAGGATCAGCTTGCTGATGTGGATGAAGATGTTCTCATTCGTTCGGTTCGTATTGATCCGACTACGAAGGATACGTCAATTTTAGAAGAATTAAAGCAACACTATGATATCGTTGCTATTATCGGAACGGTTCCAGTTACTATAGAAGGGGTTCCTTATATTCCTGCTTGGGAGCTTTTGCAGGAGGAGGGGATATCCAGAATGACGAAATTATTAGAAGTCACTCGAAAATCCCCTAAGCTACGTGAAGGAGACATAAAGCGTAACGAAATATTTCCGCTCGTTTCCAAAGGACTTGCTGAAATCGTTACCTATATTAATCCGCAATCTTTAGCTACTATTCTAAACGAATATATGGAACCAATTGCTGCCTATTATAAATGGGATGTGAATAGAAAATTAGGTATGTGGATGCATATTGGCAGTTTGATGGATCGTTTAGTAGGAGCAAAGCTACAAAATAATATGGAGCAATTACTTTCGTCTGTACCGATTGATCGCAAATTTTCAATGGACGACGAAGAGATGAAAGTTTGGGAGCCTTTGTTTACAAAATTGGAAGCCACGTATCATCTTCCGATCTATGTTCCTCTCCGAAAAGCATTGCTAAAATTATCACGTTAATGTGTGCAGATTTTCTGCACACATTTTTTAATGCGCTCTAGTCCTTGCTATTAAGGGGTTTATTTGTGTTGGCATGAATTTTGCATAATAGTAAGTGGAAGGGCACAAATCAGAGAGGAGGGAGGAAAGTGAAGAAGTTTTTAACCGTTTATGCTTCTGTTTTTACGGCTATATGGATAGGCTATGGCATCTATGCATTGTGGTCAGGACAGGAATCAGCCAGTCTCATACTAGGGTTCGGCATTGCTTTTTCTGTCGTTATCAGTTTAGCATCCTGGTTTTCTTATTGGCTTATGTGCCACTATAAAAAAGTTGATCGCGTAGCAAAGAATATTTTAAGCAATGCGCAAAACAAACAATAAAAAATGACAGATGGGAGTTTTGAAAATGGAAACAAACAAAGACATCAAATTAATCATTCTATGCAGTTGGGGGGCTACATCCAGCCAACTAGCTAAAAAGGTACAAGAAGCTGCCGAGAAAAGGGGTTTCACCATGACAGTTGACGCTGGTGGGACAGGAGAATTTAAGCAAAAAGCGGAAAAATACAATGTTGCGTTGTTAGAGCCACAAGTACGTCACCTAAAAAAAGAAGTTTCCAAAATTGCTGATGCATACCAGATTCCTGTTGAACTTGTTGATCAACGAGCATTCGCATTAATGGACGGAGACAAAGTATTGGATCAGGTCTTAAAAATGATAAATAACTAGGAGGCGTTTTAAATGATTGAATGGTTGGAAAATCACTTAATGGAACCGTTGGGGAAAATTGCACAAAATAGATATTTGCAAGCAATTCGTGATGCGTTTGTTATTTTTGCACTTCCTGTTATTATTACTGGAGCAATCTTTCTAATTATTGCCAACCCGCCAACATCTTTAGATTGGGGGATCATTAATGCGTGGGAAGATGCGGTCACCCCGATACAGGCACAGTTACTCTTTCCGTTTAATTTAACATTCGGTTTGATGGCTTTAACCGTAGCCTTTGGTGTTGGTTACAGCTTAGCCATTCGCTATGATATGGATGCGGTGATGGCTGGAATTCTTTCCATGCTGGCATTTTTCATGACAGCATTTCCTGTAACCGACATTACGCAAGTTCCATTTGGTGAAATTTTAAATTACCTTGGTGGACAGGGGTTATTTATTGCTATCATTTTAGGGATTTTAACAACAGAAGCGATGCGCTTTTTAATAAATAAAGGAGTTACCTTTGAAATGCCTGCAGGGGTTCCGCCATATGTTATGCGGACATTTCGCGCATTAATTCCTTTTATGATTATTTTACCATTGGTTTGGGCGATTGCCTGGATTGTGTGGGCGAATTTTGAAGTAACGCTGCCACAATTAGTGCTTGATTTATTTAGCCCATTAGTAAGTGCATCTAATTCATACTGGGCAGCACTTGGTATGATTTTATTAATGTTAATTTTATGGTCTATAGGAATCCACGGAATGAACGTTGTTTCTTCTGTAGCGTATCCATTTTGGATGACGCAATTAGCCGAAAATGCGGATGCAGTTAAAGCTGGAACGGAAGCAACTGGTATTGTAACAGAGCCATTCTTCCATATGTTCACACATATCGGTGGATCTGGTGCAACGCTTGGACTTGTCATTTTCATGTTATTTTCCGCTTCCGTCCAATTAAAACAAGTTGGGAAAACAGCAATCATTCCGTCATTATTTAATATTAATGAACCAGTTATTTTTGGATTACCGATCGTATTAAATCCTATTTTAATTATTCCGTTTGTTTTAGGTCCAGCAGTAATCGTTACCATCAACTATATTCTATTTGCAACCGGCATTTTACCGCCAGTCGTTATTCAACCACCGTTTACGGTGCCGATTTTCTTTGGTGGATTTATTGCAACAGGTGGTTCTTGGTTAGCCGGGCTTGTACAAATTATGAATGGTGTTATTGCCACCATTATCTACTATCCTTTCTTTAAGAAATATGAAAAACAATTAGTGCAACAAGAACAAGAGGAAGCAGCTGAAACAAGCGTCAACTAGAGGAGTGTTTGAAGATGGACTACGAAACAATTATGATGCAGCTTATCTTGCACGGCGGTAATGCCCGCGGTGCAGCATATGAAGCATTAGATGCCGCAGAAGAATATGATTTTACCGAAGCAGAAAAGAAACTCGAAGAAGCGCATGATGAATTCGTTAAAGGGCATAAATATCAAACCGAACTGATTCAAAGCCAAAATGAAGATACAGTTCCAAGCTTTTTCATGATTCATGCGCAGGATCATATTATGACAGCGCAAGCAGAAATTCAGTTAATTAAGCGCATGGTTGGTCAACTGAGAAAAACAGAAGCATTGGAGAAGCAATTGAAAGAGTTGAAGATGAATTAGCGTCTATAAGCGTGCCTCGTAGATTTGTCGTGAAATCTACGGGGCAGTTTTGTGTTTGAGCGGATTCGATGGTTGTGTGGTAATTCTTTATAGGTAACTCGCTATTATAATTTCAATTTACTTGAGCAAGAAGGGGGTTGAGCTTTGTCAAACAAAAGAAGTATTTTTCTTTTTCAAGAACGTCTTCGTTCCTACTCCTTTGACCTAATGTACTAGTGAAGATAAAAGAAAACCCTGCTGATTAAAGATTTACTTTATATTTAGTTATTTTGATACTGCTGAGCGTCACCTGATCTTTTCCATTTTCTAATTTTAGTTCTAAATGATTTGAATGGTGCAACTGTATTTATATGTATCCATTTCCAAATGGGCCAGCTAGAAGGAGTTGTAGTTGCCCATTGTCTACCGCCCTGTTCAAATAGTTCCTTATCATTATAGCTTTCTACTAGTTGAATAATTTTATTTACATCACAATTAAACATATCAATTAACGTTTCCAACGAATAATCAGCATACCGATCATAAAAGTTTTGATAAAGTCCACCAAGGTTATTCCATTTATAATCTCTTGTCGGTGTTATGACTTCTTTCCCATCTTTATTATCTTGTTCCCACGATAATATTAAATTTAGCCATCCTAATTGGTAAGCAATCATTTGGGATGGCGTTCTATCAACTTCATCTACAAAAACGTCTTTACCAAGATTATTGATAGAACGAAATTCATCTATAAATAGCTTTGCTCTTTTCGTAATTTCATTAACCAAGGCTTGTTTATCAGCATATGCTTGCAATTGAAACCCTCCTTTTCTAATTCATTTTAGTTTATAATATTCTCATTCATTATACATGTAATCTGCTGAGCAGTTAACGTATGTTAATGACAATTGATAGATTAGTGTTGCGTTAGTCTTATTAAATAAAGGTGATAGCAAGGTAGCGATTAAACAGATTTTTTGTTTTCTTCGCCTATCTAGCTAGTTGAATCGGAGTGACGTTTATACTGTCATATTATTCCTTAACCACATTGTCTTCTAATCGGCTCTGATAGTAATATTTCTCTGTCTGTAAGCCTATAAAATATTGCCTTCATACATAACAGTACGTTTGTTATGTATTTCTATTTTTATTTGTTTGTCTAAAATCTTCAGCTAAAATTCATGACAGGAATTACGAAGACCACTGAAAAAGTCCTTATTTAAAAACACAAAAAATCAATTCCTTCCAAAAATTACGTGATATATTAGCATATTGTGGGGACTAAAAGTCTATTTAACCCCAAACCCCATTAATTGTGGGGGGTTCATAGGCCTGATTTTCAAATGTTCTACTTTTTCAGTGGGCGCGGGATTACAGGGCATCCTCTTGCTTCACAAAGCTATTATGTATGAAACAAGAGGATGTATGCTTTATATGGAATTACATATTATTATCAACATAGTAGTCCAGTTAACTTTTTAACCCTTTTTTTTCAGAATACCTGTGGTTAATGATGGTAACATTAAAGTCAGTTTAAGGCTCGCTTGTAAAACCATTGAGACAAGCGATAGCTAAAACCAATAAAAACCCAATAACTGACCAAGTAAGTAGTGGTGTACGTATTAATTTCTCCATGAAGCCAAAACATGAAAAGTGAGGCTGGGAACAGGAAAAAAGGGATTAGACACTTAAAATAATATAGCGCTTGTACTTCTAATTTCCGTCAATCCTTTTTAAAGAAAAGATGAATAATGGAAATGGCTACAGCAAGTATGCCTGCAGTCAGACCTCCAAGATTGTAGATGTCTAGTAATTGTGCAAGTAGCCCACCACTTCCCGCTACCCATAGGTTAATAACAAAAAAAGAAACTGTAAGTTGGTCGAAGTTGCTTTGGCTAGATGTCGTTACATATGCTTCTGCTAAGTCTTTGGGAGATTTAAATTGGTGAATTACATTCCATTCGGCGTCTTCTTTGCTTTTTCCTTGATGGATTTGTTCCATTATTTCATTGGAGAAATGGTCTTCAATTTCAGCTACGATGGCTTTGCGTTCTTTTTTTGGTAATTCAATTAACTCTTCTTCCAATTTTCTTAAATAGGTATCAGTATTCTTAATCCTCATCTTTCTTAACCTCCTCCTGTAATTTCCATAACATATCGATAGACTGTTGAAACACATTTAAACGTTCCGTTAAAACTTGGGCGCCTTTTGTAGATAGTTGGTAGTACTTTCTTCGTAAGCCCGTATTTGGATTATCCCAATACGTATCTACTAGTTGGTTAGCTTCTAATCTTTTTAAAAGTGGATAAATGGACCCATCAGAAAGCTCGAACATGGGGTTGGACTTTAGTGCTTTGGTGAGTTGATATCCATAAACAGCACTGTCTTTCATCAGAATCATAACAGCGAGTTCAGCGAGCCCTTTTCGAATTTGGATAAACCATCTATCATGATTTGACAATTTTACTTACCTCCTTTTTACCCTGATGAGGGAATAAAACTCTATGGCTTATAGTTTAAGAAAAACGATGAAGACTTGGCGACAAGCCAAGTTTTTCTAACAGAATAAGAAAGTATAAACTTAGGTGCTTGGAGATAACGAAATAACTGAATAGCCACGTCCGGCGCATGAGCCCAACAACGATGCGACTTTAGAAATGCGCCCTACGATAAGGCCTCATCGGTTCGTCGCAAAGAGGAAGGTCGACTAAAAACGGGCTTGCCGCTCAGGCGTCGGCATACCCCTGTTTTTAGTGGCATGATTCTTTTATCCCGTAAAAAGGCGTTGTAGACTCCCACTTCAAGAATAGAAGATACGAGCTGAACAAGTCGAAGTGGGAGGTAACAGCACCTAAATCCCCGATCGTTCAACTAACAATCAGCAGGGATGAAGAAAACCCTTGATTGAAGGTTCACTTTATCTCCGTTGATTCGTTCCATTCGCTACGTTGCTAAACGGGCGCCCTGCGCCTTTGTTCAATAGGTGGCATTGCTACATATATATCTTTGCTATCTATTATAGCAGGAATTGCTCGAAGTTCACAATTAAGTCGCCGAAGTTCACAATTCGTTCGGTGAAAGTAGAAGTAATCCCTGAATTTTTTCTTTTCCATAAACGTGCACATATTGCTCGTAACATTATGGTATAATTTCCTATGATTAGAAATAGTCGAAAAAATAAAGCTAATGAAAGGAGCACATCTATGCGAACAGAACAGGAAATGATGCAGCTTATTATGCAAACAGCGCAACAGGATGAGCGGATACGCGCAGTAGTTTTGAATGGTTCGCGGGCAAATCCAAATGTGGAAAAGGATATGTTTCAAGACTTTGATATTGTTTATGTGGTAAAAAATATGGCTTCTTTTACTTCTGATCATACATGGGTGGATATTTTTGGTGATCGGATCATGATGCAAATGCCTGAGGAAAAGGTTACGCCACCGCCTGAGAATAAAGGTCATTTTGTTTATTTAATGCAATTTATCGATGGAAATCGGCTTGATTTAACATTGATTCCGGAAGAGAAACTGGCTTTATTTCAACCGTTTAACAGTCTGAGTATGTTACTGATGGATAAAGATCAGCTTATTGGGAACTTACCGCCAACCAGTGAAAAGGATTATTATATTCAAAGACCAAGTGAGCAAGAATTTGCAGATGTGTGTAATGAATTTTGGTGGATATGCTTAAATATAGGCAAAGGGCTATGGCGAAAGGAAATAACCTACACGATGTTCATGTACGAACAAATTAACCGAAATGTGCTTATGCAAATGATCGATTGGCATATTGGTGTGAAAACTAATTTTTCGGCTAGTTCAGGAAAACTTGGAAAATACTATCCCACATACTTATATAAACAGGATTGGGAAAACTACATGAAGACATATAGTGGCGGTAATGATTTTGAACAAATTTGGCAAGCTTTATTTACCATGTGTCAGCTGTTTACTAGGTTATCTAAGCATGTGGCACATACACTTGATTTTGCATTCCCGCATGAAGACATAACCAATGTCACGATGTATTTAAGGCGAATAAGGGAGCTGTCAAATCATGCATAAAACCTATATTGTATCGTTATCAGGCATTTCTGGTAGCGGCAAAACGACCATAACGAAAACAATTGGAAGTCGAGTACGATAACGCAACAGCGTTATATTTGACGATTATCATTTTTCTAATGCCCCTACTGATTTTGCTAGTTGGATAAAGCGTGGAGCGAATTATAATGAATGGAAACTGGATTCTTTCGTACATGATGTGAAACGCCTGTATGAAACTGCTAATCTGGACTATATTTTTCTAGATTACCCTTTTGCTTATTTAAATGAGGCTACAAAGGCTATGCTTGATTTGGCAATTTACATGGATACTCCATTGGATATCGCGATGGCAAGGGGAGTAATAAGGGATTACCATGAACTAGATGTAGTTTCCTATATGAAAGAATATTTATTGCACGGAAGAAATGTGAAAGCTTCCGCTGACGAAGTTGTTAATGGTTCTTTGCCAGTTGCAAATATAATCAAGGTTGTGAAGGAAAAGATTCATTTTAAAAAAGGGAGTGGAAAACTTGTTAATAAAACCAAATAAACTGCAAAAAGGTGACTGCGTGGCAACGGTCAGCCCAAGCTGGGGCGGGGCAGGTGAACCAGAGCTTCGTTATCGTTATGAAATTGGTGTGAAGCGGTTAAAAGAGGTGTTTGACCTCGAAGTTGTTCCAATGCCTAACAGTCTTAAAGGTGCTGCGTATTTATATGAAAACCCACAAGCTCGCGCAGAGGATATAATGCAAGCCTTTCAAGATCCAACGATAAAAGCCATTATCGCTAATATTGGTGGAGAAGATAGTGTTCGACTTTTGCCTTATATCGACTTTTCTGTCATTCGCAATCATCCGAAAATCTTTATGGGTTATTCCGATGCAACAATCGTGCATTTATTCTGTTACAAATCCGGACTGTCTTCTTTCTATGGACCAGCGATATTAACCGATTTTGCTGAAAATGTGGAAATGCATTTGTATACGATTGATTTCATCGAGCGAACCCTGTTCTCTAATGAACTGATTGGAACCATTGAACCAGCAAAGGAATGGACGAGTGAGTTTTTAGATTGGTTTGTCCCTTCAAACAGCCAGATAAAAAGAAACATGCAACCGAATCACGGGTATGAGTTGCTACAAGGAGAAGGGATTGTTTCTGGGCGTTTAATAGGTGGATGTTTGGAAGTATTGGAGTTTGCCAAAGGAACAGAGCTTTGGCCGAAGATGGATAGTTGGAAGAATGGAATTTTATTTTTTGAAACATCAGAAGAAAAACCATCTCCTGAGCTTGTGAAACGCTGGTTAAGAAATTATGCTGTCCAAGGAATTTTACAAGCAGTAAAAGGTATAATTTTTGCAAAGCCGCAAAATGAGAAGTATTATGAAGAATATAAAGCTGTGATTAGGACTGTATTACAAGAATATGATTTAGAGCATTTGCCAGTCCTTTATAATTTGAACTTTGGTCATACAGAGCCGAAATTTATTTTGCCATATGGGGCAATAGCTGAAATAAACTGTGAAGCGAAGACATTTTCGATATTAGATAGTGGAGTAAAATAGGAAATGAAGTCAGTTCAGTTCTCACGAAGTAAGGATGCATAGTTTTAACCCGATGATGGATACTAATGGTAAAATAATAGCGACGCAAGTTAATTTACCGCAGATGTCAGCGAGGTGTGTTGGCAGACTTGTTCGTGATCCACATTGCTAAAAATGACTATGGATAAAAGTTGAACATCAAGAAAGGATGAGGACGCATGTACATGACGATACCTGAAACAGCTGAATATCTGTCGATAGATGAAAAGCAAATACATGCTCTCGTATTGCAGGGAAGAATCCGCGCCGTTCATGATGGTGAGCAGTTTCTAATTAACAGCGAACAATTTCAAACACATTTTGAACAGGTGGAAAAGTACCGAGCAATGATCCAAGACTATTTAAATGAGCCAATTCCTGAAGATTTGGACGTAAAAGATGAAGACTAACTGAGAGTAGTTTATCTAATAAGATAAGAAACCACCATGGCTCGCCTAGAGCGCGAGCCACCATCTATGATGAAAAATGTTGCTTTATAATGTTTAGATTATTGAAATACTACCTAAAATAAATAAGTTATATAATGGTAAATAGCGTTTTTTCATACAAAAGTATAAAATGAGGTGCTTGGGGATAACGAAATAACCGAATAGCCACGTCCGACGCATAAGCCCAGCAACGATGCGACTTTAAAAATGCGCTCTACGATAAGGCATCATCGGTTCGTCACTAAGAGGAAGGACGACTAAAAACGGGCTTGCCGCCCACACGTCGGCATACCCCAAGTTTTAGTGGCATGATTCCTTTACCCCGGATATAAGGTGCTATAGACTCCCACTTCAAGAATGGAAGATGCGAGCGGAGCAAGTCGAAGTGGGAGGTAAAAGCACCTAAATCCCCGATTCGTTCAAGGGCCTTTAGGTCATACCCTGGTGGTACTAACCACCAGCGGGGGTGAAGAAAACCCCGCTGATGGAAGGTTCACTTTATCTTTAGTTGATTCGTTTGTTCTGTAGCCCTATTCCATTGCTTGCAAAATAATAATCCGAGGTTAGGGCATAAGTAAAAAATAATTATTATAAAATGTATTAAAAATGAAGCTGCATGATAGTAAAGCTAACATTTACTATCATGCGGCTTCGTCATTTTTCCTTAGCTTAAAAGGAGGTGGTTAAGTGTAGAGCCAATAGAACCCCTCCGTAACTAGCTTGTAAGAGCCTCTCTGTCAAGCCTACAAGGGTAAGCAGGAGATGTTGCAAGCCAAATACATGATTAGTTGATTTTCAAGCAGTGGGGGATAAAACTCCACTGCTTGAAAATTCACTTTAGGAGGATAACCCCATAATTGCT
Source organism: Virgibacillus pantothenticus (assembly GCF_018075365.1). GTDB lineage: Bacteria > Bacillota > Bacilli > Bacillales > Amphibacillaceae > Virgibacillus > Virgibacillus pantothenticus. Next base: position 3,678,763 of record NZ_CP073011.1, on the reverse strand, counting down.
TTCACTTCAAGATATTCTTCAATCCCAAAGTCGCCCCACTCTCTACCAATGCCAGATTGTTTGTAGCCTCCAAATGGAGCAAAGAAATCTGTTTTTCCATTGTTCACTGTAATTTGTCCTGCTTTCATGTTGTTGGCTACATAAGAAAGAGTATTTTCATCTTTACCGACAACGTAGCCTGCCAGACCATAAACTGTATCATTGGCAATGTGTAAAGCTTCATCTAAATCATGGTAGGTGATGACAGAAAGTACGGGTCCAAAAATTTCTTCTTGTGCAATTACCATATCATTTGTTACATCTGTAAACACGGTAGGTTTTACATAATAGCCAGTTTTCAGTCCCGCTGGTTTTCCCGTACCTCCAACGAGTAGGGTAGCCCCTTCATGAACGCCCTTTTCAATATAAGATTGTACAGTGTCCCATTGCTCCTTAGATATAAGTGGTCCTGTTTGAACATCTTCCTGCTTTGGATCACCATATTTAAAAGTAGAAAGTGCTTGTTTTATTGCTTCTTCAAAAGGTTTCTTTATTGATGCAGGAATAATAGCACGGGTTGCTGCGGAACAGACTTGACCTGTGTTCATCATAATATTCCAAGCTGCAGTTTTAGCGGCTTTCTCAATGTTTGCATCTTCTAAAACAACAAGCGGTGATTTTCCGCCGAGTTCAAGTGCAACTTTTTTAATCGTTTCAGCGCCGTTTTTCATGATCTGCTCCCCGACTTTACCTGATCCTGTAAAGGAGACAAAGTCAATATCCGGGTGAGTGCTAATTCCTGTTCCGATAGTTGAGCCAGAGCCATTTACTAAATTAAATACGCCTTTGGGAACACCAGCTGTATTCATTATGTCAGCTAACAGCATGGCTGCAAAAGGTGTCATCGAAGCTGGTTTTAACACAGTTGGGCTACCTGCTGCAATCGCACCTGCAATTTTGGTCGATGTTTGATTGGTAGGAAAATTCCAAGGTGTAATTAATCCACTAACACCAATCGATTCTTTGCGGATTTTGTGTCCACCTCGGTCCTCTTCAAAGGAAAAGTTTTTTAATGCTTCTGCTGCATGTGAAAAATGGTTATATCCCATGTGATAATGGACTTTTTCTGACATAGATATAGGCGAGCCTAATTCTTCGGTTATTACTTCGATAAGCTCGTCTTTTCTGTTTTCATACTCAGCTGCTATCGATTTGAGCAATTCCATTCTTTCTTCTTTTGTGGTTTTCGAAAAGGATGGAAATGATGTTTTTGCTGCCGATACTGCTTTATCCAAATCTTCTTTTGTGCCAGAGCTAATTTCACCAATGACTTCTTCCGTTGCTGGGTTAATCACCTGGATGGTTTCGGAACCTGTTGAAGCGACCCATTCCCCGTTGATGAAATGGTTTAGATTTGTACGCATTCGATTCATCACTCCTTACTAAAAATAGTTGTAGAGGAGGTGTTCCCTGAGATAGGTACATTTAAACTTTGCTAGGTTAAATTTATCCCACATATAAGGTGCTATAAGACTTCCAACTCAAGAAGTGGAGAATCCATACTGCAACAAGTCTAAGTAGGAGATAACAGCACCTAAAATGCCTTATTTCGTAAGCGAAACTTTAGGTCATACCATTACATCATTACTGTACGAATAAGTCGTGGGGGGCCCCCCCTCACGGCTTGAAGGTTGACTTTATAACGGTGCTTTTTCTACAATTCTTCCCATTCGTCCTACCGTTGTTTCCGCCATTTGTAAAGAGCGTATAATGGATTCTTCAACGATTTCGACGACTGCTTGAAAAAGTTGATTCATAAGCGGATGGTCGTCTCGCAAAAAATCAATGGTATGGGTGATCTGCTTCCATGTGTGTGAAACGGTAGTTGCTGTTGAAAAAGCAAACGCAATATCTCCGCTCCCGTTGTCCAAATGGCTTCCAGTCCGCCCTAAACCTGCTGCGCAACGTTTGGACAGACGCTGCAATTGTCTTTCCTGAAGTGGAGCATCTGTTGCTAAAATAATCATTATTGAACCATCTGGGGTATCCTGTTTGATAGGCCCCCAGTCAGCAAATAACGCATCCTCGCGTTTACCGAAATTACTTAATACAAGACAACCAATCTGGTAGCTTGTTGATTCGTGTTTAACGATACGTGAAGCTGTTCCAATCCCACCCTTGTACCCAAAGCAAACCATCCCTTTTCCAGCGCCAACAGCACCTTCTACTACTGGGGAAGGACAAGCTAATTCAATAGCTTTTATGGCATGCTCTGGTTTAACGGAAGGGTAACGAGCAGTGTTTAAATAGCTGTCATTACATTCGCCAACAACGATATTAATCGAACTCGTTGTATCGCCAATTTCTTCGGTTGTGCCGAGCATATAATCGAGTGCACCTTGCCAGACAGCCCCGACGCTAAATGTATTAGTAAGCATAATCGGTGATTCAAGGAGTCCGAGTTCATTCACTTGGATTAGACCTGTTGTTTTACCAAACCCATTTAACACAGCGCTTCCCGCATGAACTTTATGGCGAAACAGATTGTTATGGTGTGGCAAGATCGCTGTTACGCCAGTGCAGATGGTTGTTTTGTTATCTAATTTTTCATATAACGAAATATGACCGACTTGGACTCCACGTATATCGGTAATACAGTTGTTTTTTCCTTTTTTTAGCTTCATATCATCATACTCCTATTCTATATCTATATATGACTAGAGAAAATCGGAAACAACACTTATGGAATCTAGCTCAAACATCATGTATGCTGTAATAAATGGAATTATAAGAATATTACTTACTAGTCTAATGAATTAGCGTCTAGGTTGCAATTAAAACTTTCCTTTATCAGAATTCAAAAAGGAGGAAGATGCAGTGAATGATATAGTTGGTAGAAGGAAAATAAGAGAACTGCAAAAACGGTTATACTTAGCCTTTTTCTCGGTTAGCGCTCTTTTTATGTTATTCGTCAGTTTTGGATGTTCCAATTCCAATTCCAGTTCGAACCCCAATTCCAATCACGATGAAAAAGGAACAATAGAAGCTGTCATTAACATAAATGACCCAGATTTGGAAGAAACATATATTATTAGAGTGAGGCCGGAGGAAACTCCAACTTATGTGGATTTTAAATCAGGTGATTATTATGCTGTATACGAGGAACAAGGGTTAACACTTACCTTGGAGAAAAATTTACTATATCAAATCTCTGTATATAGCGCCAGCGAGCAGCTGGATGAAGATTATAAGGGAGTCTTATATAATTATGTGGGTGAAGAACTAGCAAATATGGAGCATCGATTTAACAAGGATACGAAAACGCTTGTTATTGATTTAGAATAACTCCGTGCATTCAAGGAATTACGTTTGTAAACTGACAGATTATTAATCGAGAAAATTAAACCAAAGCAGCTTATTTTGCAACATGGTAAAATAAAGTTAGTAACAAATAAGTAGGTGACGGCATTGGAAAATATTTTGCTGCAAACGGATCAGTTATACAATTCGATAGTTCAAGAAATGAATCGGCTCATTAATGAAGAAGTGATTGTAACCGATCAGCAAGGCTTTATTGTAGCGAGTACAGATGCAAAACGGATCGGAAATTATCATGAGGGTGCTTCGATAGCAATGCAACACCAAGAAAAAATGATTATGTCAAAAGAGCTTACAGAAAAATTGTATGGTGTAAGGGAAGGTGTTGTTTTCCCCATTATAATTAATAAAATCCCTTTAGGAGTATTAGGGATCACTGGAGACCCAATGATTGTGGAACCTTATGCAAGGCTGGTGCAAAAAGTGACCGAACTTTTTATCCAAGATACGGTTATGAGGATGAATCAGGAAAGTAAAGCTCGCGATTTAGAATTTTTTGTCTTTGACTGGCTGAACCATACAAGCAGTTATCCGAGCTTGATGGAAAGAAGTAAATTTTTCCACATTGATATGGAAGCGTATAAGCAAGTTGTTGTATTAAAACGCGAGGAACTCCAGACGGGTCTATCTTACCATCGATTCGAAAAGTTAAAATCCACTTGGGACTATTCCATAGAAGCTTTATTCGTTCGGTGGGGGCAAGATCGGATTGTTATGCTAATAGAGCCTGTGAACGAATCACGGCTAGAGCATCATCTTTTGAGGTTTATGGACTCTGTATATGATGAGCTAGGAGAACGTTTATATGCGGGAGTAGGGAATGTTACGGAGTCAGAGCAGCTATCTAATTCATTTTCCCAAGCTGTAAAATCCAGTGAACATGCTAACGAGAACGATCCGATTGTATTTGAAATGGACTTACGCTTTGAAATGCTGGAGCATGAAATCAGTGCGGAGACGAAGGAAAAATTTATGAAGCGTACATTAAAGGAACTTTCAAAAGAACAAGAGCTAATGAAGACATTAGCAAGCTGGTTTTCCCATGATTTGCAAACACAAGTAACAGCGAATGCTTTACATATTCATAAGAACACACTGCATTATCGGTTAAATCGAATTGCTGAAATCACCCATTTAAATTTAAAAAATATCAATGATGTTATGTTATTGTATATCGCATTTCGTTTTCATACGTATGCTGTAATATACAGTGAAAAATAATTCGCTGTTATGCTAATTATGTCTTGTTATGAATAAGACGCAATTTTTGACGCTGAATTTGACATAAAGCAGGGGACAGATGAGGCAAATGCACAACAGAATTGACAAAATCCTGAGAGCTTAGCGGACGTCGGGATTTTATCTTTTAGTATAAAGTGGAAAATAGCCGAAGTTCACAGCGAGTCCGCCGGAGTTGACAATAAAATCGCCGAAGTTCATAAGGAGGTTGCTCGAAGTTCATAACTAATTCGCCGAAGTTCACAATTGCGACCGGAATTAAAGCACAACTTTTGCTAGATAGCGTTTTTAGGGAATTTTTTATTGTATAGGAAACGATAAAATGAGGTGCTAGTGGATAACGAAATAACCGACTAGTCATATCCGGCTCCATCGCTCAGCAATGATGCGACTTTAGAAATGTGCCCTACGATAAATCATCATCGTTTCGTCGCTAAGAGGAAGGCCGACTAAAAACGGGCTTGCCGCCCAGACGTCGGCATACCCCTGTTTTAGTGGCATGATTCCTTTATCCCGTAAAAAGGCGTTGTAGACTTCCACTTCAGGAATGGAAGCGGTAAGCTAAACAAGTCGAAGCGAGAGGTAACAGCACCTAAATCCCCGATCGTTCAAGGGCCTTTAGGTCATACCCTGGTGGTACTAACAATCAGCAGGGATGAAGAAAACCCTTGATTGAAGGTTCACTTTATCTTTAGTTGATTCGTTCCATTCGCTACGTTGTAAACAGACGCGACGCGCCTTTGTTCGTCAGTTCAAAAAAGAAAAAGTTTTGGAATTACAAAGATGCCGATATCTTCTTGAAAATACAGTTGTTCATCTTCCGCTTCAATTTGCACCTCACTTTCTGCGTATGAATTTCCGGTTATTTTAAATTAGATTAAGTCAACATCATCTAATAATTGGACTTTCGAACAAAGGAATTCGTTTTCAAAGTCATATTTTTGTTCGTTCGTACATATCTTTTTCTTTGAATTTTTCTTAAAATGGAATTATTACTATGTAGGAGAATGTGTATGTTAAAAAGGGATGTAAGAGAAAAGTTAATCGCCATTGTAGGGGAAGAAAATGTAGAGGATAACAATGCTAGCTTGTTAGCGTATTCGTATGATTCAACTGCCAGGTATCAAGCATTGCCTGATGCGATGGTGGCCCCGCGGAATAAACATGAGGTTGCGGCGGTTGTAAAAGTGTGTAATGAACATCGGATTCCGATTGTACCTCGTGGATCAGGAACCAATCTATGTGCAGGTACAACACCTTCAGAAGGTGGAATTGTGCTTATTTTTAAGCATATGCGAAAAATTTTGGAAATTGATGAAGAAAATTTAACGATAACTGTACAGTCTGGGGTATATACAAAAGATATTTTAGAAGCAGCCCAACAAGTTGGTCTTTTCTATCCTCCAGATCCAGGGTCGATGCATATATCGCAGATTGGTGGCAATATTAGCGAAAACTCTGGAGGACTGCGAGGCCTTAAGTATGGTGTAACAAGAGATTATGTACTTGGTCTGGAAATCGTCTTACCAAATGGTGAAATTATTCAAACAGGCGGAAAACTTGCCAAAGACGTAGCTGGTTATGATTTGACGAGATTGTATGTTGGGGCAGAGGGGACATTAGGTGTAATAACAGAAGCAATTTTAAAATTAATACCACAGCCAGAAACGAAGCAAACAATGCTTGCTCTCTATCATGATTTAGAAGCAGCTGCTGAAAGTGTGTCAGCGATTATTGCGAATCGGATTATTCCGGCAACCTTGGAATTTTTAGACCAAGCGACGGTGCAAGTGGTAGAAGACTACGCTAAAATCGGCTTACCAACGGAAGCAAAGGCTGTGCTGTTAATCGAACAGGATGGTGCAGCTGAGGTGGTAGCTCGTGATATGGAGAAGATTGCTACGTTATGTAGAGACAATCGGGCATTTGACGTGCAAGTTGCGCAAACAAATGAAGAGGCAGAGCAATTGACAGCAGCACGGAGAACAGCATTATCTGCTTTATCTCGATTGAAGCCAACGACGATTTTGGAAGATGCTACGGTTCCACGCTCGAAAATTGCTAAAATGGTAAAGGCAATTGGCGAAATTGCTGAAAAGTACCAATTGACAATTTGTACATTTGGGCATGCAGGTGATGGGAATCTGCATCCGACTTGCTTAACTGATGCCCGTAATGAGCAAGAAATTGAACTGGTAGAAAAAGCATTTGCAGAAATCTTTGAAAAGGCTGTTGAGCTTGGGGGAACCATTACAGGTGAGCACGGTGTTGGGATGATGAAGCTTCCATATTTACATTTAAAAGCAGGAGAGCATGGGTTAGAAGCGATGCGTAGTATCAAAAAAGCGTTAGATCCTAATGCGATTATGAATCCTGGGAAAATGTTTGACCCGCACACGAAGCAGAGCACGGGGGTGGAAAAATAATGGATACGCAAGAAAAACAACGCATTCAGACCGCCTTTCAAGAGAAAATGGATTACGATGAATTAATGAACTGTACCCGTTGCGGCTTTTGTCTTCCGAGTTGCCCGACGTATGTTGAAACAGGTAGAAATGAGGTACATTCACCTCGTGGACGAATTGCTTTAATGAAGGGGTTAGTGGATGGTGTTATAGAGCCAAGTGAAGAAGTGAAGGAATCGATTGACTTGTGTCTCGGTTGCCGAGCTTGCGAACCAGTTTGTCCTTCTGGTGTCAATTTTGGTCGATTACTGGAACAAGCAAGAGATGCTATTTATCAAAGTAAAAAACCTACATTGCCTGAAAAAGTCATGAAAGGAATCTTCCTGAAAAATATATTTCCACAGCAAAACCGAATGATTGGTCTTACTGGATTACTTAGCTTTTATCAGCGTTCTGGCGCACAAAAGCTTGCGCAAGCTACGGGAGTCATGAAGCTTTTCCCTGAGACGATGCGGACAATGGAAAAGGTTCTTCCAACTGTTCCCAAACGCGCTGAAATGAAGGAACGCCCACGCCACTTACAGCCGTTACATACAACCCGTAAAAAGAAGGTTGCCTTTTTCTCTGGTTGCTTAATGGATACGATGTTTATGAAAACGAACGATGCAACGATCAAGTTGTTGCAATATGCGGGCTGTGAAATTGTCGTGCCGGAAACGCAAGCATGCTGTGGAGCATTACATGGGCATAGCGGTGAACTGGACCAGGCTAGAGAAATGGCCAAACGCAATATTGCAGCTTTTGAAGAAGCGGAAGTGGATTATATTATAACGAATGCTGGTGGATGTGGTGCTTTCCTAGTTGAATATGCACATCTTTTAAAAAATGATCCGGATTGGGATGAACGTGCAGATCGTTTTTGTGCAAAAATTAAAGACATTACGCGGATATTAGTAGAATTAGACTTTCATAAACAACCGCTGTCTTTGCCAGAGCAAATCGTTACGTATCAAGACTCCTGCCATTTGAAAAATGGGCAAAAAACGTTTATGGAGCCTAGACAATTATTGGAGTCGATTGCCGGTGTTAAGTATGTTGAGATGACCGATGCTAGTCGCTGTTGTGGCTCAGCTGGAATCTATAATATTGTCCAATCGAAAATGTCGATGCAAATTTTAGACTATAAAATGGAGCAAGCTATGAATACCAATGCCAAAACGATCGTAACTGCAAACCCAGGTTGCTTGCTGCAAATGAAGCTCGGAATTGAAAGAGAAGGCTTGTCTCAGGTCATGGATGCCGTCCATATTGTCGATTTTTTACTGGCAGCTTATGAACGAGCAAACGATAACAAAAAGGCAACTAAGCAAGTTGCTGCTGCTCAAGTATAGGGGACGAAAGTTGTTTCACATCATTAAAAGCAGGATTAAACCAAAACAATATAAGTGAAAGCGAAGGCCGTAGTGATCATGCTGCGGTCCTTCTTGCAGAATAAGAAAGTATAAAATTAGGTGTTTGGAGATAACGAAATAACTGAATAGCCACGTCCCGCGCATGAGCCCAGCAACTAGGCGACTTTAGAAATGCGCCCTACGATAAGTCATCATCGGTTCGTCGCCTCACCGTGATTCCTTTATCTCAGTTGATTCGTTCCATTCGCTACGTTGCTAAACGGGCGCTTGCGCCTTTGTTCATTGGCGAATACGCAAGTCTCATTCTAGATAGTACGTATGGTATTGTATTTAGCTCCAACAGCTAGCAAACTATTTACGCTATGTTAATATGGTCACTTAGATTTCTCAGTAGCTTAGCTTGTCGGGAATTCATCTTTATTGCAACGAGCTGTTACTAAAAATGGTATATTTTCTATTGTTGACAAAATACCTACTAGGGTATATTATGGAGTAGGAATAATGAAGAAAACTATTCAATCTATTGCATCTCGTTTTATTAAACGGAAATGTCAAATTTTGATTTCAGTTATAAGCGCTTTATTTTGTTCCAAATTCTAATCTAGAGAATTACATTTATTGTAACGAAAAAGGCTTAACCTAAATGGAAGAAAGGAGTTAGTAGCCATGAAATATGATACAAAAGTGAAAAATCGTATGAAACGGATTGAAGGCCAAATCAGAGGGATTATCAAAATGATGGAAGAAGAGAAAGATTGTAAAGATGTCGTGATGCAATTATCAGCAGTGAAAAGCGCCTTAGATAGAACTTCTGCTATCGTAGTCAGCAAAAACCTTGAAGCTTGTATTCGTCAGGCAGATGATGAGGACGCAGAACCGTTAATTAATGAAGCAGTGAATCTGCTTGTAAAAAGCAGATAAGCATCGTGTTTGACAAAGGGAAAAGTAGATTGGTATAGTAATGACTGTCTTTATAAGAGCTCTATATTTTATGTTTACACGAATTCTAAGTCTTTTGTTCCTGAAATAATACCCCCAGCCCTATTTTGAAGGAGAGAAGCGTATGGAAATCATTCAATGGGTAATCATTGCTTTAGCAATTATCTTTATCATTAGCAGATTTATGCCGGTAAAAGGCATCACACAATTGACATCGCAAGAAGTGAAAAAGAAATTGAAAGATAAACAAGTCCAATTTATTGATGTTCGGACGCCACAAGAATATAAATCGAATCACCGAAAACCATTCAAAAATATACCTTTGCATGAACTTGCAAAGCGGACCGGGGATTTAGACAAACAAAAAGAAGTTGTGATTATTTGTCAAAGTGGCATGCGGAGTATGCGTGCCGCGAAAATGTTAAAAAAGCAAGGTTTTGAAAAAATTATTAATGTAAAAGGTGGCATGGGTGCCTGGGTATAATAGATATATGCTGCCCCTGACCTATAAAGGAGCTGTAATATGGAGTTGCTATTAATTGGGATAGTCGCTTTTATTCTATATGTTGTATATAAAAGATATATCCCGGTGCGGGGAGTTAGAAGTATAGAAAAAGACAAACTTATCGCCCATAGTGATCATACCGTGTTAGTGGACCTAAGAGATTATAATACGTCCTATAAAGACAAGCTCGATCAAGCCTTGTGTTTACCGCTAGCATATTTAAACCGCCATTACCAAGATATTCCTGGCTGTTCAGTTATTCTAGTTGCTTCAAGCAAAGTAGAAAAAAATATGGCAACTAGATTTTTACGTAATAAAGGATTTTCTGTAAAGGGATATTATTTTATTGGATAGACAACTATAAAATGAGGTGCTTGTGGATAACGAAATAACCGAATAGCCAAGTTTTTCTAATGTAACGAACATTGCAAGAACGTTCATAATTAACAGGGTGGCTGCTCTAATGAAGAGCAGCTTCATCAAAAAAGCCGATTTGGTTCCAAGTAATGTCGCCATTTATAAGTAAATATTTTTGGGATTTACAGTTGACAAATGATTTGTTGTTAAATTATGATAACAGTAGTGATGATAACAATCGCTTATTTTTTTACAATTCACTATACCCGTACACCTATATGTATACGAAGAGAGGAGTTTGAGTATGCCTGAAAAAAAGAGAACAACCATTATCTTATTTAGTGGTGAATACGATAAAGCAATGGCTGCTTATATTATCGCAAATGGTGCTGCTGCCTATGATCATGAAGTAACAATTTTTCATACGTTTTGGGGCTTGAACGCGTTACGTAAAGACAATCAAGTTCCTCTGAAAAAAGGATTTATGGAAAAGATGTTTGGAAAAATGATGCCACGTGGCGCAGATAAAATGGGCTTATCCAAGATGAATTATCTAGGCATGGGTCCCAAAATGATTAAACAGGTAATGAAAAAACATAATGCTATGCCGTTGCCAGATTTAATTTCTATGGCACAGGAGCAGGATGTGAAGTTACTTGCTTGTACGATGACGATGGATTTATTAGGACTTCAAAAAGAAGAATTGCTGGACAATATTGAATACGGTGGCGTCGGAGCATATGTCGGGGATTCCGAAGACGCAAATATTACGTTATTTATTTAATGGTTATACACGTATTTGTATATAACTATTGCAAATGCGAAAAACATTATGGAGGGGTAGAAATGAAGGAAATTACAACGAAAGAATTAATGGAAAAATATAAACAAGATAAGCAAATTAATATTATTGATGTTCGTGAGGATGATGAAGTAGCGTTAGGAAAAATTCCAGGGGCACACCACATTCCATTAGGAGAAGTAGCAAATCGTGTAACGGAATTAAATAGAGAAAAACATTATTATATCATTTGTCGTTCTGGTGGCAGAAGTGCAACGGCGTGTGAGGTTTTAGCTGAACATCACATCGATTGCACAAATGTTGCTGGTGGCATGCTTGCATGGAATGCTGAAGTAGAAAAGTAAGGGGGAATAAAGGTGAGTATTACAGCAAATGAAGTATTGGATGCAAAAGGACTATCGTGTCCAATGCCAATTGTAAAAACAAAGAAAGCAATCAGTCATTTAAAAGCTGGTGAAGTGATTGAAGTGCAAGCTACAGATCAGGGATCTACTGCAGATATAAAAGCTTGGTCTGAAAGTACAGGGCATCAGTATATTGGTACGGTAGAAAACGGAGATGTGCTGAAGCACTATATCCGTGTGGCGAGTGAAGCAGAGAAAAAAGATGAAACAAAACACGATAACGTGGTCGATGTAAATGAATTACGTGCAAAAGTAGAGGGAGACGAAGCAGTCTCCATACTTGATGTTCGTGAGCCGGCGGAATTTGCTTTCGGTCATATTCCAGGTGCGATCAATATCCCTCTAGGTGAACTGGAAACAAGAATAGACGCATTAAATAAACAAGATGGATTATACGTTATATGTCGTACAGGTAGTCGTAGTGATTTAGCTGCACAAAAATTGACTGAACAAGGATTTAAAAATGTAATCAATGTTGTTCCCGGAATGACAAAGTGGGAAGGACCGCTAAATCATGATAATTAATCAAGGAGGTATGGAAGAATGGCAAATACTAAAGTAGCGATCATTGCATCAAATGGAGGTCTATTTGATGCGTATAAAGTATTTAATCTGGCAACTGCAGCTGCTGCATCCGATGCTGAAGTAGGTATTTTTTTCACATTTGAAGGTTTAAACTTAATTCATAAAGAAGCACATAAAAATCTGCCATTGCCTGAAGGAAAAGAACATTTTGCAACAGGATTTACGCAAGCAAATGCTCCTTCCATTGAGGAATTATTAACTATCGCCCAAGAGCTAGATGTGAAAATGTTAGCATGTCAAATGACCATGGATGTTTTGAAATTGGAAAAAGATCAATTTATCGATGGTATTGAAGTTGCTGGAGCAGCATCCTTCATTGAATATGCCAAGGATGCAAATATGACATTAACATTCTAATAGGCATAAGGTCTAAAACTTATATTTAAGCTAATATGATGGAAAAACATGACTAGCAAATCGTTCAGATTTAAAGTAAGGATCTAACATTTCAAGAGAGTTGACGAGTAAAGTGCTTACATTTTACCCCGTATATAAGGTGCCGTAAGACTCCAGCTTCAGGAGTTGATCTATACCTGTAACAAGTCTAAGTGAGAGATAACAGCACCTAAATGCCCGATTCGTTTAGAGGGGGGCTTTAGGTCATACCATTACGGTACTAAGAGTGAGGGTGAATGAAAACACCCACTGATGGAAGATTCGCTTTATAGGATAATAACAAATTGTAGCCCGACTAAACTCGGACAGAAAAAAATATTAGAAATTCCTATTAACAATAAAACTACAATAAGATGAAACCGACATACGGTTTGAGATAATTTAAAGGAGGATATAATCATGGAAGCAGTAAAAGTATTAGATGCAAAAGGGTTGGCATGTCCAATGCCGGTCGTGAGAACAAAAAAGGCAATTGAAGAAATAAACTCCGGAGAGATTTTAGAAGTGCATACGACAGATCAAGGTTCGAAAAGTGATTTAACGGCTTGGGCTAAGTCTGGTGGGCATGAATTAGTAAAAGAAGCTGAAGAAGGCGATGTATTTAAGTTTTGGATTAAGAAGGCATAATAACTTTCCGGGCCATGCCCGGGAAAGTTATACCAATTTAAGAATCAGATTCAAAAGTACGCTTTAAATATTAAATGACAAACCTAACTATACGAATAGTATGATGTGCTAATCAGAATATCGTTATCTATCTGTAAAAAGTACGTTATACAAGAAAACTAAGTAAGACTTGATCGGCAGAGTTGGATTTTTATCCCATATATAAGGTGCTTAAGACTCCCACTTCAGGAGTTGGATCATTTGTACCGCAACCAAGTCTAAGTGGGAGATAACAGCACCTAAATGCCCGATTCATTCAGAGGTCTTTTAGGTCATACCAGTACGGTACTAACAGTCAGTGGGGGATGAATGAAAAATCCCACTGATGGAAGATTCACTTTATACAAGCATCTTTTTTCATTAAGTTTGTATGAATAAAGCGATAGAAAAAAATGTGTCCATAGTTTAATAAAACAGGAATTTTTTGGAAGTATATGCTGTTACAGAGGAGGGATATAACGTATGAGTATAGAATTTTTTATCATTATTTTTATTATTGGTTTTGTAGGCTCGTTTATTTCAGGTATGGTGGGTATCGGGGGTTCTATTATAAAATACCCAATGCTATTATATATTCCTCCTTTGCTTGGATTTGCCGCCTTTAGTGCGCATGAAGTATCGGGTATTAGTGCTGTGCAAGTGTTTTTTGCTACAATCGGAGGGGTATGGGCCTATCGTAAAGGCGGGTATTTAAACAAAGATTTAATCATATATATGGGAGTTAGTATTTTGATTGGTGGTTTAATCGGAGGCTATGGTTCGAATTTGTTGTCAGAATCTGCAATTAACATTGTGTATGCCGTTTTAGCTACCATTGCAGTAATTATGATGTTTATGCCAAAATCAAATGATAATCAAGAAAATTTGACTGATGTGACGTTTAATAAATCCGTTGCTGCTGGATTATCCTTTATTGTAGGGATTGCAGCTGGGATTGTAGGTGCTGCAGGAGCCTTTATACTAGTACCTATTATGATTATTGTCTTAAAAATACCAACACGGGTAACCATTGCAAGTTCTTTGGCTATTACGTTTATTTCTTCTATTGGGTCAACTATTGGAAAAGTAGCCACAGGTCAGGTATTGCTCATTCCTGCTATTGTAATGATTGTTGCAAGTTTAATTGCTTCGCCTATTGGAGCAGAAGTTGGAAAACGTGTGAATACGAAACTGTTACAATCCATACTCGCATTTTTAATTCTGGCTACAGCAATTAAAATTTGGTGGGATTTACTTGTTTAAAATACCTGTTATGATAACAGGGCAAATGTTAGGAATTATTTTCTCGGGTTACTAGGGACAACGATGTACCTAAAGAGGATATGAAACAATGTATTTTTTTACATTAAATAATACCTGCGTGGGTATTTATTTGATCGGATTATTCGTTACCTAAATGAATCGAAACACCTAGTTCTACTGATTGTGGATAAAATATAATGTTTAACGGAGGAATGAAAATGTCTTTTAAAGCAATGAAGTCTCAAGTATTGGCAAGAAAGGTTATTCAAAAGGAAGAACTATTTATTTTGGATGTTCGTAATAATAGTGACTTTGAAGATTGGAAAATAGAAGGGGAAAACTTCTCCTATCTAAACGTTCCTTATTTTGATCTTATTGACGGTGTAGAAGATATTTTAGATAAACTGCCAACGGATAAAGAAATTTTAGTTGTTTGTGCAAAAGAAGGCTCTTCTGTCATGGTTGCTGAAATGTTATCCGAACAAGGAATAAATGTTTCTTATTTAGAAGGTGGTATGAAAGCTTGGAGCGAATATATGGAGCCGGTTAAAGTTGGAGATTTAAGCAATGGTGGCGAGCTGTACCAATTTGTTCGGTTAGGAAAAGGTTGCCTGTCTTATATGGTTGTATCAAATGAAGAAGCTGCGATTATTGATCCGACTCGAATGACAGAGGTTTTCACTGGGTTTGCGCAGGAACTTGGAGTAACGGTTAAACATGTATTAGACACACATTTACATGCAGATCACATTTCTGGGGGGAGAGCGATCGCAAAAGAAACTGGAGCTACGTATTGGCTGCCACCTAAAGATGCCGGAGAAGTTGTATTTGATTATCAACCATTAGAAGATGGTGAAGAAATAAAAATTGGACATACGACCATAAACATCTATGCTCTATACAGCCCAGGGCATACCATTGGCTCTACTTCCTTTGTTGTTGATGAAAAATATTTACTAACCGGTGATATTTTATTTATTGATTCCATTGGAAGACCTGATTTAGCTGGACTTGCGGAAGATTGGGTGGGAGATCTTCGGGAAACGTTATATCATCGCTACCGTGAATTGTCCGATGAGTTGATCGTTCTTCCAGCTCACTATATGATTATTCAAGAACTGAATGATGATGGTACAGTTGCTGAAAAACTTGGCAAACTATTTGCCGATAACCACGGTTTAAATATTGAAAGCGAAGCTGAATTCAGAAAAATGGTTACCGAAAATTTACCGCCTCAGCCAAATGCATATCAGGAAATTCGCCAAACTAATATGGGTAAAAATACACCTGACGAAGAAAAGCAACGCGAGATGGAGATTGGCCCAAACCGCTGTGCGGTCAGATAAATAATGAATATTAGACTGTCTCAAAAGTTTTGGGGCAGTCTTTTTTCGTTGTATAGGAACCAATAAAATTAGGTGCTTGTAGATAACGAAATAACTGACTAGTCACGTCCGGAGCATGAGCCCAGCAACGATGCGACTTTAGAAATGCGCCCTACGATAAGGCCTCATCGGTTCGTCACAAAGAAGAAGGCCGACTAAAAACGGGCTTGCCGCCCAGACGTCGGCATACCCCTGTTTTAGTGGCATGATTCCTTTATCCCGTAAAAAGGCGTTGTAGACTCCCACTTCAGGAATGGAAGCGGTAAGCTAAACAAGTCGAAGCGAGAGGTAAAAGCACCTAAATCCCCGATTCGTTCAACTAACTTATCAGCGGGGACGAAGAAAACCCCGCTGATGGAAGGTTCACTTTATCTTTAGTTGATTCGTTCCATTCGCTTACGTTGCTAAACGGACGCCCCGCGCCTTTGTTCTTCTATGGATAGGCTTTAACCTTTGCTTCAGTTAGTAAGAGAAATGCTCGATATAAGGAGAAGGCTGCTTGAGGAAGGAGGAACATGCTCGATATAGCCGAGTACAGGATTGAAAAAGGAAGGAGTATGCTCATTTTTGTATGTAACATACTAGGTTTATAAAATTGTATTACTAGAATGGTTGATACAGGTTAAGCCAAAGCTAATATTGGCGCTCGTTTTTGATCCAGTAATTTACATATATTGAAGAAGAAATTTATGTTAGTAAGCTCTGCCGTCAGTGCTATAAATTGAGGGGGAAGTGTGAGATCAACCTATAAGTCAAATGTCCTATTCTGTTTAGAGCCCTATAGGTCTTCCTTTATGGTACTAATCATCAGGGAAGGGTAGAAAAAGCTCACTGACCTAATATTTTAAGGTTTGTTTTATTTCAGAGAATATTATTTTCATAATGTATTCAAATAAAGTCTTTCTAAGATCTTTTGTAGGAAAAAAGCAGCGAATTAATGTAAAATATAACCAATTGTCATTGTAGATATAAATGAACAAAGGGGGAGACAACATGATTTTTAAGAAAAATAGCAAGGTATCATTTTTTCAACCAAATGTAGTAACCGAGTCTCAGGTACGCTTAAATGTAGGAGAGGATAGTGACGTTGCAAATCAAATTCATATGATTGGTTTAACATTGTCCGATTTATCATTGATTCATCAGTTAAAACCTTATGTAGTAGACAATATTCACTATATCGTAGATCGATTTTACGATAATTTAGCAACGGAACAATCTCTTCTGAAAATCATTGATCAGCATAGCTCCATTGAAAAGCTAAAACAAACATTAGAACGACATATATGTGAAATGTTTGATGGCGTGATTGATCAAGCTTATTTCATTAAACGAATAAATATTGCTAACATGCATGTGAAAATTGGTCTTGAGACGAAATGGTATATGAGTGCTTTTCAAGACTTGTTTTTATCTATAATGGATATCATCGAACAAAACGTCCATATGAAAAAGGAGTCTCTATTAGCCATACGGGCATTATCGAAAATAATCAATTTAGAGCAGCAGCTTGTGTTAGAAGCATATGATGAACATATGAATAAAATTAAACGTGAAGCTGACCTACAAAGAGAAAAAATTAGTCATAGTGTTGCTGAGTCCTCAGAAAGCTTGGCAGCGATTTCTGAAGAAACTAATGCTTCTTTTCAGCAATTGCAATCACAGTCAAAAGAAATAATTTCGATTGCTAACAATGGCACATCGCTCTCTGAGGATGCTTATGATAGAGCGAAAAAAGGAAAAAAACAGTTAAATAAACAAGATAAAAGTATGGCTAAATTGTATGATTCGGTACATTACTTAGAAGGCGATGTGCATCATTTAATAGATATTTCCAAGCAAATGCAATCGATTGTGAACATAGTTAAAGAAGTAGCAGAACAAACGAATTTACTTGCCTTAAATGCATCTATCGAGGCAGCCAGAGCTGGAGAATACGGACGTGGCTTTGCGGTAGTTGCTGATGAAGTTAGGAAGTTATCCGAACAAACAAAAGAATCCGTTACCAATGTATCTTCACTCATTTGGAATATGAACGGACAAGTAGAAAAAATTGCTAGTTCCTTACAAACGGTAGGCATAGAGATAAAAAATGGTAACCAAGGATTACAAGAAATAGAGCAGCACTTTTCACAAATAATGGGAGCCATGCATGAAACGAAAGACCAAAACAATGTAATTGAACAAGAAATTATATCCTTTATAGAAATTATTACTGAATTAAGTAGAGCTGTAGATGAGGTAGCTGCTTCAGCCGATCATTTGACTACTATTACACATGAATTAAACGATAACTAAAATAAAAACTCACTATATTGGATTGGATATAAAATTTGCAAAACGACTGCATTTTCGTTTATACTTAACAGCAATACAATAGTATATGATTCCTTCGGGGCAGGGTGAAATTCCCGACCGACGGTAAAAAGTGGTACAACACTTTAAGTCCGTGACCCGTTTGATATTTATGCAAACGGTGGATCTGGTGCGAATCCAGAACCGACAGTTAAAGTCTGGATGGGAGAAGGAAAACGAAAGAAACTGCATATCTGGATAACTGTTTTGGAAGCTGGATTGCTTTACTACCTCATTTATCATTACGGTCAAATAGTGTTTTAAGCAATCCTAATGTTAAAAACAGTTACTTATTTGGGATGAATGTGTAAAAGAAAGCGCTAACCGACTATATGCAATGGTATTTTCTTTTTGAGGTATCAAAAAACGGGTTATTTTTAATCTGTAGTATGGTCGTGCCTTCTTTTAAAGACTATGTTAAAGAAAAGGGTATAGTTATGGTGGTAAAGTTTGAAGTAGCTAAAGCTTGCCTTTTGAAAATAGCTGCAGAATTAAGGCAATAACGCTATGCAACCAGTGACTTTTATACACTTAACCCTTTTTATTCCAACTAACCTCCCAAAAGCAAAAATATGTAGGATGATATTCTAACCTTTTCAAGCCCCTAAATTTACGTTTAGGGGCTTTTTCCTGTTATTCAGCTTGATATTAACAGCGGTTTGTTTTTACGTTTATGATGTGCCCCTTTTTGCAGACCTTCTCCCAAAAGCAATAGGCTATAAAATATTGTTCATAAATAAAGGAGAGGATGATTCGTTTGTTTACTGGAATTATTGAAGAACAAGGACAGGTAGCTTCGATGAAACATATTTCTGATCAGGCAATCGTATTAAGAGTAAAAGCTTCTACTGTTTTAAATGATGTCCAAATGGGAGACAGCATTGCTATAAACGGCATCTGTCTTACGGTAACCTCATTTGATGAGCACAGCTTTACAGTGGATGTCATGCCAGAAACGGTAAACGCAACTTCCTTACGCTCGTTGAGAGCAGGCTCTTCTGTGAATTTAGAGCGTGCTATGGCTGCTAATGAGAGGTTTGGTGGTCATATTGTTTCCGGGCATGTAGATGGAATAGGAGAAATTATTCGCAAGCAACGGGAACAAAATGCTATTTATTATGATATCGAAATACCAGCTAGTCTGGCGAGGTATGTCATTACGAAGGGATCCGTTGCTATTGATGGAGTTAGTTTAACCGTATTTCAAGTAAAGCAGAACTTCTTTACTATTTCTCTTATCCCTTATACAGCTTCAATAACGATATTAGGCGAAAAGGAAGTTGGAGACGTTGTTAATATAGAATGTGACATGCTTATAAAGCATGTAGAACATCTACTTACATTTGCATCAAAAAAAGAAATATTGGATGAAGCATATTTAAGAGCGAATGGCTTTATGTAAGAAACTAAACGGCAATAATTGCAGATGATAAAAGCTTATATGCCTTTTTAAAATAGGAAGATGTGTTGTTTTCCGTTGGGTCAAATACTATTGAAAAGGAAGGAGAAAAACATGCATACAATAGAAGATGCAGTCAAGGATTTGAAAGCAGGCAAGCCAGTTATTGTGGTTGATGATGAAAGTCGGGAAAATGAAGGTGACTTTGTTGCTTTATCAGCATCAATTACTCCAGCAGTCGTTAATTTCATGATAACGCATGGTAAAGGATTAGTATGTACAGCAGTGGGTAGCGAAATAGCAAAGCGGCTTGGATTGACATTAATGCCATCAACACAAACAGACTCATATGCTACCGCATTTACCATTAGTGTCGATCATAAGGAAACAACAACAGGGATTAGTGCAATTGATCGAGCAACAACGATTCGAGCACTCGCTAACTCATTCGCTGTAAAAGAGGATTTTCATCAGCCCGGACATGTATTCCCATTAATTGCTCGAGATGGTGGAGTGCTTGTACGCCAAGGTCATACGGAAGCAGCTGTAGATTTGGCTAAATTATGTGGAGCTAGTCCTTCAGGAACTATATGTGAAATTATAAATAGCGATGGTTCCATGGCAAGGCTAGCAGACTTGGAAAAAATCGCTGAACAATTTAGTTTGCAGCTCATATCTGTACAGCAATTAGTAGCATATCGAATAAATGAGAACGAGGAGTGTGACGTCATTGAGTAACGTTAACGTATTACAAGGGAATTTAGTTGGAACGGATTTACGGATTGGAATCGTTGTTGGTAGATTTAATGAATTTATTACTGGGAAACTATTAGAAGGTGCTAAAGACACATTAATGCGACACGGGGTAGCCGCTGATCAGATTACGGTTGCTTGGGTACCTGGAGCTTATGAAATCCCATTAATTGCTAAAAAGATGGCTAAGCAAGAGCAATATGACGCGGTTATTACTCTCGGAGCGGTGATTCGTGGTGCTACGCCACATTTCGATTATGTTTGTAATGAAGCGGCCAAGGGCGTATCGCAAGCATCATTGCAAGCGGGAAAGCCAGTTATTTTTGGAATCTTAACAACAGAAACAATTGAACAGGCAATTGAAAGAGCGGGTACAAAAGCTGGAAATAAAGGTTCCGAAGCAGCCAGTGCAGCGATTGAAATGGCGAATTTGCTTCGTAACATGTAAAGCTGTACACTTAGATAGCTAGCAGTATTTAAATAGGCAGTCATGTTTTAGAACTGTAACGCATTGCTATTATTAGTATACAAGGGTTATTATAATATACAATGGGATAGAGATTGCAGACGGTTCTCTCATACCATCTTTTATGCTACTCCATAGCAGTGATAAGGTCCTTCGGCGATAGTGCTATGGAGTGCATCATTTCACAGTAATCAAAGAAAAATGACATATTGTTTTTGGGGATACTAGGTTTCTAGTATAGGGCGAGTTGTTTTTTTAATATGAACGACGATACATATATGGGGGAGATTGTTTTGAAGCTCTTAATAGCACAGCTAGTAATCATTGCTGTTGTTTGGGTTGGCATGGCTTTTTTCTTCTCAGACATGACAGAACCAGCAAAGGTGATTTTTTATTTAGTAACTTCATGGATGCTATTGTTAATTGTGCTTATTACTAAATCTTGGTGGAAAAACAGAAAGAATGAAGGATGATGAAACATGCTATCGATAGAAAATCTATCAAAATCATTTGGTGATAAAACACTTTTTAATTCGATTACCTGTCATATTATTGGTGGTGAACGAATTGGCTTGATTGGTGTTAACGGTACAGGAAAGTCCACCTTATTAAAAATTATTGCTCGTATAGAACCAGCAGACCATGAGGAGATTCACCATGCGAACGATTATCGCATTCAATATTTGGCCCAAGCCCCGACTTTAGACCCGAATTTAACTGTGATGGAGCAAATCTATTATGGGAATTCAGCGATCATGAAGGTTATGCGAGAATATGAGCAAGCACTGCTTCAATTACAGCGTGATTCAGAAAGTGAAAAGGCGCAAACCAATTTATTAGCTGCACAGCAAAAAATGGATGAATTGGGTGCGTGGGAAGCTAATACAACCGCGAAGACAATTTTGACGAAATTAGGGATTACAGATTTCGATAAACCGACAGCAACGCTTTCAGGCGGTCAAAAAAAGCGAGTCGCACTTGCGACTGCGCTAATCCAGCCTGCTGATCTGCTTATATTAGATGAGCCGACCAACCATTTGGATCATGCAACCATTGAATGGCTGGAGAAATATCTACAGACCTATCCTGGTTCGCTTTTACTCGTAACCCATGATCGTTACTTTTTAAATCGTGTAACTAATCGGATTTTTGAATTGGATCGTGGCAACTTGTACACGTATGAAGGAAATTATGAAGTATTTTTAGAGAAAAAGGCAGAGCGTGAAGCGTTAGAAAGAAGTGAAGAGGTCAAGCACCAAAACACGTTACGACGAGAGCTAGCGTGGCTGAAAAGCGGTGTGAAGGCACGTTCAACAAAACAAAAGGCTAGAATTGAACGTGTGCATACCATGCAGCAAAAGACATTTGATACGAGACAGGAAAATGTTGAAGTTCCTATTGGTTCGGCTAGGCTAGGTAAAAAAGTCATTGAATTAAAACAAGTTTGTAAATCGTTCGGTAATAAAGAAATTTTATCGAATGTCAATCAATTATTGACACCTGGTGATCGTGTAGGAATTGTTGGTCCGAATGGTTCTGGGAAATCTACCTTTTTGCATATTATGGCACAACGCTTGTCACCTGATGATGGAGAAGTCATTGTTGGCGATACGGTGAAAATCGGTTACTATACGCAAGGAGAAGAAGAGTTAGACGGAGATTTACGAATCATTGATTATATTAAAGAAATAGCTGAAGTCATTCATACGAAAGATGGGTCTGTTATTACAGCAGAGCAAATGCTAGAGCATTTTTTGTTTTCACGAAAACAGCAATGGACGTATATCCGTAAATTATCTGGTGGAGAGAAGCGGCGTTTATATTTGCTGAAAGTGTTAATGCAAGAACCAAATGTGCTGTTTTTAGATGAACCAACGAATGATTTAGATACGCAAACGTTAAGCGTGTTAGAAGAGTATTTGGATCACTTTCCAGGCGTTGTCGTAACGGTTTCCCATGATCGCTATTTCTTAGATCGTGTTGTGGATCGGTTGCTTGTATTTGACGGAAAAGGCAATATTACTTCCTACCATAGCAATTATAGTGATTTTTTAGCCCACCAAGAAAGCACCCATATCGCTGCTAAATCGGCAGAAAAGTCCAAGAACCAACGACAATCACCGAAACCTCAAAAGAAGAAGCTGTCCTATTTGGAGAAAAAAGAATGGGATGAAATAGAAGATGTTATTACTTCGTTGGAAGAAAAGCTAGAATCGATTAAGAATGATATTGTCGCTGCGGGGAGCGATTCGCAAAAGGTGCAGGAACTATATGCAGAGCAAATGAATGTAGAGAAAGCTTTAAATGAAAAAATGGACAGATGGGAAGAACTATCTTTGCTTATAGAAGAATAGTGTCTCCTTATTTTACGCATCCATGCTTGGCTTATTTTGTGAACTATAGGCTATTGCGTCGTAAATAAGCAAAATAAGCAACATAAATAGCAGGTTGGCATCATTGCCGACCTGCTCTATTATCGTATTTAATTTATTGTTCAGGGGTCGTCGTTAATCCTTCAATGCTAATTGTCTCGACGATCGCCGTTTGATTGTCCCTAATATTTGCTTCCAGTTCTACTTTATCTCCAGTCTGTAAGAAAATGGCTCTTGGAGCTTTTCCGGAATTAACAGTATAAATAATTGGGTCATCCTGAAGCAGAAATTGGACAACTTGATTTTTATCTTGGGTTGTGACTAGTACACGTTCTACTGTACCGTTACGCTTTTCTAAGCTTGCTTCCCCAGTGGATTCCACATTGCTTGGATCTTGTGCCAAGGCGAGTCGGTAAGACTCTAGTGTACTTCTGGCTGTATCTCCAAAGACGACAAAATCAGAGTCAGCTGCTTTAATGTAAGCATAGTGCTTGAATAGACCGTTCGGATCCAAAACGTTAACCACCCAAGTGGGATTGCCATCAATATTATAAAGAATTGGCATGGATCCAGTCCATTTCTTTTCAGGAAACTCTTTATTGACGATTTCTTTTGCACCTTTACTGTCCATAATACCATTATTCTGCTCGCCATTATAATAGGTTAATTTACCCGTTCGCGCATTGATAAGGGTGTAACCTAGAGCCGAATCGATATTTTCCTTTGGCGAGGACATGTCTGTAAAGTAATACATTGCTCCATTCTCATCAAATAAAGGCGTTACACTTGTCTCTGTACCTGATTCATTTGGTATTTTTACATCTTTTTTTCCAAAAATGGAATTAAGCCATCCGTGAACATATTTGCCGAAATATTCATTTTCCTCTGAAGCCATTTCAGAGCTGATAGACCCTTCAATGAATTCAGGTGCTTGATCTGATTTATACAGCTTCACATCTCCAGTAACCGGGTCGACAACTGCAGCATGTAGTTTTTGCAAGTTAGGTTTGTTTGTCAAGCCAATTGGTTTATATAATGTCTGTACATACCAAGGCTTGCCTTCCTCATCTACTTCAATTTGGGGTTCCCCATTTTGAATGTAGTTTGGGTGCGCATTGTAAATCGTACGTGACACTTGATGATTAAAGTAACTGGAATTTGTATATTTCATTTTGCCTTCAATAAACTTTGGTTGTGCATTGATATCTGTAGCAGAAATAGTGAAATATCCTTCTGTTTCCTTCCCGCGAAAATATTTCCAAAATCCAGTAAATTCTACAGGAGCCACAAATACGATGTCATTGTTGACTTTTTGCACCTGTAATTTTCCTAGATCATAGAATTGTGTATTTGGAACAACACTCATCGCTTTTTGCACTTTGTTTCGAGCAAATTCCGGTGAGACAACGATTGGTGTAGCGTCTTGATCTAATGGCTTTGCTTCTTCAACTTCTTTGGTAGCGATGGACTGATGTGCATCATCTAACGAAAGGATACCTAAAAGAATAAATCCGGGAATGGCAATGATTGCAAATAGAATAAGGGCACCTGTAATCGTATCGAAATGCTTGGTAGATTTGGTAAATGGCTTACTCTTGGTTAATGCATATAAACTTATCATTCCTGCAGTCCCTATAACGAGGTTCGCAATTGTCATGTTCGGTATGGTAATCGGCGGCATTAAAATGTATACAGTAATAACACCGAGTATAAACAGCGTTGCAAAAACCAGACCGACTGCTTTTACTGTCGTCACCCGGTATTTTTTGTTTTGAATAATAAAAAATACAGCGATGACAGCATATAAAATAAATGAAAGTATCGTCGTTGTTAAAATTCCTGTCATGTTTTCACTCCTAATTATAAACTCTATACTTTTACTACGATAGCTATAGATGAAAGGTTTCATTTAAATACATATGGATTTTCAAATGAAAGATTAAAGATTACAATGAAGGATGAATGTGCGAGAAAGGTGGGAACTTCATGCAATCGATCTATAGTGATGTAATACAGTACCGGGGCAGACACTATGATTTTGGTTACGAGCAAGGAATAGACTTAAAGCATTCCTATATATTAGAAAATAGGAAAAAGCAATGGAAGATTAGACGACCGAGATTCATTATCAAAGAAGATGAAGTGAAGCGAATGATTCAACCGATCGCTCCTGGGATTTGGGAAGAGCTATGTGGATTAATGGATGCACTTCAGTGGGACATGGAGGAGATACTGCAAGAGTTTGGCGGATATCGACTAGCATATCAAAAAAGTGGTTGCTCCATTTTCACAAATTCAGACTATATGATTCGCAACTACGATTATCATCCGAAGACATATGAAGGCCGCTATACGGTTTTTCAACCGACTGATCAAGGCTATGCAACGATTGCACCGTCCCAGCGTATAACTGGCAGGATGGACGGCATGAATGAACACGGGTTAACCATTGGTTATAATTTTGTTCATCGTCGACATCCGGAAGATGGGTTTATTTGTAATATGATAGCCAGAATAGTTCTGGAAAATTGTAAAGATGTGGAGCAGGCTATTGCTGTATTACAGGAAATTCCACATCGTCATTCCTTCAGTTATGTTTTATTGGATAAAAATGGGGAAACCTATATTATAGAAGCTTCTCCTCGAGCTGTAAAAATACGTACAGGACAAGTCTGTACCAATCACTTTGAACATTTAACCGAAGAAAATCGGCATCATTTGGCAGATTCCCAGCGTAGACAGCAAACGATTCAGGACAATAAGGGACAAATTACGAATGCGTATGACGCTTTTAGACTGATGAATGATTCGAAGCGTGGCGTTTTTTCTACAAAATATAAGCAGTGGGCTGGGACGATTCATACATCAGGTTACTTCCCGAAGCAATTAAAAGCGTGGTTTGCGTTAGGAGGCGACAGAGAGCCGGTTATTTTTGATTTCAATAAATGGCTAAAGGGACAAGATTTTTCCATTAAGCGTGTCATCGGCAAAGTAGATACTTCATTACCGTTTGTTCATATGGAAAAAATGTGAATCTAACGCTGTTCTGAGTTATTTTTTAAAGAATAAAATGTTTCAAATATGTGGATTAAAAGGAATATCAGTTTAGGACTTTCTTTTTTTGCTACAGTTGTAATATACTCTAATGGAACATCATTATAGGAGGTAGTCTAATGAAGCTTTTTCAAGTGAGAAAAGGGCAGTTTGTTTTTTACCGAAATGAATTGCACCAAGTGTATTCAGTAAAACCGATGTTTAAGAAATCTGTGCATTTATATCGTTTAAAGGACATGCAGCAGATATTAACGAAAGCAAGCGAAATTGAATTATGTCGTCCACAGCATAATGATACATTCATTTTTTATGGTAAACGATATACCATCGATAAAAATAAACGACCAGAGCCAGGTGATTATATTTTAATCATCAAGCCAGCGCCGGATTTTCTTGATCACTATTCACTGAATGCGATTGAAAAAGTTGATAGTGTAGAGGATGGAAACGTAGTTACTACCAGAGATAATGGTGTAAAGCATAGTGAGTATGTTGTGATGGTTCCGGGTAAATCAGAAGCTAGTCGGGAAATTGCATATTATGATAAAAGTTTGGTTCCTGAGGAGCAGCAAATCCAAGATGAATCGATCACCTATTTAGCTGAAAGTGATACGAATCTAAAACCTGCTGTTGGGGACATATATATTGATGTAAATAAAGAAACGAAAGCAATGATTGTTGCGATGACGGAGGATGAAGTCATTTTTGGACATGGCGTCCGTATACATGTGGTAGATTTATTAAATGAAGAAAAGTATAAATTAGTTTATCGGTTTGAAGAAGATTTGTAATGGATAGCTAGCTCTACAGAAAGGTGCTAAAAAGGTGCTTTCGTAGGGTTAGCTATTTTAATTTGCCTCCGAGTGCCTCCGAGCTAAAGTTCCAGTTTCGCTCTAAGTTTGCTCAAGCTAAGTAGCTCGAATAGTTATTTTAAAGAGCTGATTTATTAAAAAAATGTGAAATTAATCACGAAAAGCTTGTATAATCGCTTCCACCATTGTTATACTAAACATGTGTATGTAATACTATAATTGCTTTGATTCAAATAGGGAGCAGGTATATAGAGCCTAGTTTAAATGATCAACGGCAAAGCTAATGCATTTGCTTTTCTTTCGTATGGATGGCTTTTGAAGAGCCTGTCTATCCTTATCTTGAATTGCTAGCAGAAGGGGCGATGACAATGTCAGAGATTATTTTTATTTCACCAAGTAAGTATATTCAAGGAAAAGATGCTTTAAAGAGTCTAGGAAAGCATGTCAAGCCAATTAGTCAGAAACCATTAATTTTGTCTGATGATGTAGTATGGGAGATTACGAAAGAAACCATTGAGACAAGTATGAAAGAAGAGAATCTAGCTTATCACTATGTTCCATTTAATGGAGAAGCTTCCATAGCGGAAATCGACAGGGTTGTCAAAGTAGGAAAAGAAGCAAGCGTTGATGCCGTAATAGGTGTAGGTGGTGGGAAGACATTAGACACTGCTAAAGCAATCGCTGATGGCTTAGAAGTAAGCGTTATTATTGTTCCAACAACAGCATCTACGGACGCACCTACAAGTGCTTTATCGGTTATCTATAGTGATGAAGGTGTATTTGAATCATATAAATTTTACGATAAAAACCCAGACTTAGTGCTGGTTGATACTGCAGTTGTAGCTAAAGCTCCAGCAAGACTATTTGCTTCCGGGATTGCCGACGCAATGGCCACGTGGGTAGAAGCAAGAGCGACACTAAAAAGTAATGGCGAGGCCATGGCCGGTGGAAAACCAAGTATTGCCGCAAAGGCAATCGCCAAAGAATGTGAGAAAACATTATTTGCATATGGCGAGGCAGCATTTCAAGCCGTTAAAAAAGGTATTGTGACAAAGCATGTTGAAGCTGTTGTCGAAGCAAATACATTGTTATCTGGACTAGGCTTTGAAAGTGGCGGCTTAGCTGGAGCGCATGCTATTCATAATGGCTTTACTGTATTGGATGGAGATATTCATCATTTAACACACGGAGAAAAAGTAGCCTATGGCACGTTAGTACAGCTTGTTTTGGAACTGCATCCAAAAGAGGAATTACAAAAATACATTGATTTTTATAAGAAATTAGGCTTACCAACAACATTAAAAGAAATGCATTTGGATAACGTATCATACGAAGACCTGCTTCGTGTTGGGGAGGCTGCTACACAAGAAGGCGAGACGATGAGCAACTTATCTAATGATGTAACTGCAGACGATGTTGCAGCTGCTATTCTTGCTGTGGATCAATTAAGCGAGGAATAAAGTAATTAATATGTGTTACAACTACCAGAAGATGAATGAAAACGTATAGGTTGGATTAATATAAAGAGAACCGTCCGAAATGGACGGTTCTCTTTATACGTCGGCGGTAATAGACTATCCTGATTCTTACCAATTACTAATTTGCTAACATAGAAGCTGCTTTGTATCCAAGGATATTTACGGGGTCTTTCGGGCTGGAATAAGGAGGAGCGTAAGCGAGCTCCAATTCAGGTAAATCGAAAACAGTCATCCTTCCTTTAATAGCAGTGGATAGGATGGCCAAACGTTTGTCAGCTCCAGCATACCCTACAGCCTGACCTCCATAAATACGCCCATTATGCGCATCAAATAAAATTTTAATCCATAGCTTAGCTGTAGAAGGGAAATAATTTGCGTTTGATAATGTTTCGATTTTTGCCTCTTTATAAGGGATACCTTTTGCTTCTAATTCGATACGATTCGCTCCGGTTGCTCCAATTGTCATCTCAAAAAGTCGTAAAATACTGGAACCTATCGTTCCTTGATACGGGATAGGTTGCCCATGTAAATGGCTAGCAATGATAAACGCCTGCCGATGGGCTGGCCAAGCTAATGCGATATTTCTCGGTTCTCCAGTTATCCAATCGGTTGTTTCCACAGCATCTCCTAAAGCATAAATGGCAGGATCATCCGTTTGCATATATTCATTTACGATAATTGCACCAGTTTTACCAATAGATAAGCCTGCCTCTTGTGCTAGTTGAACGTTTGGCTGAATTCCTACAGCCATGATCGTCATATCGGCAGCGACTGTTTTTCCACTAGCTACATGCAATGTTTTTCCTTCATTAGAAAACTCCTTCAATCCATTATTAAGCAGCAAATGGACTTGCTTTTCGTTTATATATTCATGAACCATTTCAGCCATATCTTGATCAAGTGGATTCATCACTTGGTCAGAGCGGTCAATTAAGGTACAATTCAGCTCTTTTGCGTGTAAGTTTTCCAGCATTTCTAATCCGATGAAGCCACCACCTACAATAGCAGCAGATTTTGGATGTTGTTCTTCGATGTATGCAGCTATTTCATCCATATCGGCTATTGTGTGTAGAGAAAAAGTTCGTGTCTGGTCCATTCCTGGGATCGGTGGCATGACCGCCGTTGCGCCAGGTGATAAAATGAGTTGATCATATGTTTCTGTATACTGTTTTGATTCCGTAAGATAGGTAATTGCTTTTTGCTCTCGATGAATTGCCGTTACCTCAGCTTTTGTTCTTACCTGAACACCATATTTAACGGCAAATTCTTCTTTCGGGTATAAAATTTGTTCACGGTCTTTCACCGTATTTCCTAAGTAATAGGGCATGCCACAATTAGAAAAAGCGATATATTCATCTTTATCAAAGATAATAATCGTTGCATCTTTGTTTTTTCTACGTATTTGTGCTGCAACTGTAGCGCCTCCACCAACTCCACCAACAATGAGGATTTTTTGTGTCATTGAAACACTCCTTTAACTTTCCCATTTCTAAAGCGATGCAATACACCTTATCATGTTACGTTTAAAGCAGATTGGAATGTGAAGTCATCATGGTGCAATACATGGCTATTTGAAAAAGAGGTTGCTACAGTTATTTTACCCTATAAATAATGTTCAAAACGGTCTGTTCAATCACGGCAGGAAGTTCTAAAACGCTAACCTACCGTAAAACATGAAATAACAGCTATTACGCTCAGCAACTACGCCTTATAAAAAGCCGAGGGAACCTAGAAAAACAATAATAATTGTTAATGGAGCGAGCCAGCGGATTAATTGAAACCAAGCATTATATATTGGGTCACCTAACTGATTCCCATAGCGAAACTCTTGCTGAATTAGCTGTTTATCCATTTTAAAGCCAACAAATAAAGCAATAAATAGACAACCTCCAGGTAACATAATATTACTGACTAGAAAATCAGAGGCATCGAAAAATGTTTTTCCGAAAATAGTCACATTAGATAAACTACTGGAAGAAAGTGCTGCTGGTATTCCGGTAAAGAATACCAGCAAACCAGCAACTAAAGCTGTTGTACGTCGGGAACGTTGCTTTTTAGCGGTAACTGCTGCAGTAACGATTTCCAGCATGCTAAACGAAGAAGTTAATACGGCAAACAAAAACAGCAATAGAAATAAGCTTAAAAATAGCTCTCCAAACGGCATTTGTGCAAAAGCTTCTGGTAAGACGATAAATAATAGCCCTGGACCTTCTGTTGGCTCCAAACCAAAGGCAAAGACCACAGGGAAGATAGCTAGCCCTGCAAGTAAAGAGACAAATATATTCATAATTGATACAGAAGCTGCTGACATTGGTAGGCTAACATCTTTTTTTAAGTAAGAGCTATACGTAACCATTACAGAAACACCAACAGCCAAAGAGAAAAAGGACTGTCCGAGCGCATAAAGGATGTTTTCGGTATTTAATTTTGAAAAATCGGGTTGTAGAAAGAACCGAAGCCCCTCCATTGCTCCATCAAATGTAATGGAACGAATAACAAGAATAATGAAAAAGATAAATAATAATGGCATTAAAATCTTGCTCGTTTTTTCAATTCCATCCTTAACACCAAACGATACAACAACCACATTTATCATAATAAATAAGAAGTGTCCTAAAATCGTTAAGAAAGGACTGCCCGTAATAGTTGCGAACAGATCCGCATAATTAGTTCCGTTGCCGATAATCATGCCAGGGATGGATAATAGGCTATAGGTGAGCACCCATCCACCGACGACACTATAGAAAGACATTAATAAAAAAGCCCCTGCGACGCCCCAATGTCCAATAAATCTCCATAGACTTCGTTTGGGAGCTAATGTTTGGTATGCAGAAATGGCTTCTTTTTGCGCCCCTCTACCAATAATAAACTCAGCAATTAATATCGGTAAGCCAATAATGATTGTAAAAGCGATAAATAATAAGAAAAAGGCGCCCCCACCATTTTCTCCTGTCATATACGGGAACTTCCAAATAGCTCCAAGGCCAATGGCAGCTCCAGCTGAGGAGAGAATAAATCCAATTTTACTTGCCCATTGTTCCGGTTTCTTTTGCATAAGATGTCTGTCTTCCTTTCGAGTGGGTTTATGATATCAAGTGAAAACGAAAACAGAGAGGAGTTTACCTCTCTTGTTTTTGTAAATTATGTTTTACTTTATTTCTATTGTTCATAAAAGTCAAGTCATTTTGGCGGAATTTCTTTCCCAATATATGCTTCAATGAGGATATTGGTTTAAAAAATTTTATCCCGTATATAAGGTGCTGTAAGATTTCCACTTCAGGAGTTGGATAATCAGTAATGCCACAAGTCTAAGTGGAAGATAACAGCACCTAAATGCCCTATTACAGTTTTACCTCATATTTTACTGCGTATTTCCCATAATTCTGGGAAAAAGTAATGTTCAAGAACCTTCTTTAAATAATGGACGCCAGAGGATCCTCCCGTACCTGTTTTGAAGCCAATAATGCGTTCGACTGTTTTCATATGCCTGAATCGCCATTGCTGAAACCAATCTTCAATGTCTACTAATTTTTCAGCAAGCTGGTATAATTCCCAGTATTTATTTGTATTTTGATAGACGGTTAACCAAGCCTGCTCAACAGAAGTGTCCTTTTCATAGGATTTCGAAAAATCACGTTGCAAAATGTCCGTGTTAATGGATAATCCATGATCTGCCAATGCTTGAATAGCAACGTCATAAAGTCCAGGTGCATGATAAGCCTTCTCTAATGTTTGATGAAACTGTGGATCGTTTTCATATATTTTTAAAATATACGGGGTTTTGTAGCCAAGCACAAATTCGACAAGTCGATATTGGTAAGATTGAAATCCGGATGCATTACCAAGGCTTTCTCTAAATTCCATGTACTCTGCTGGCGTTAAGGTGGATAAAACGTCCCATGCTTGAATGATTTGCGATTGCGTTTTGGAAACACGGGCAAGCATTTTAAACGATGCTTGAAAATTGCCTTGTTGAATCGATGTAATTGCTGCCTGAATTTCATGGATAATCAGCTTTAGCCAAAGCTCACTTACTTGATGGATAATGATAAACAGCATTTCATCATGATGATCGGACAATCGCTTTTGACTGGTTAATAACGTATCTAATTGCAAATAATCGCCATACGTCATTTTTTCCTTGAAGTCTGTGTAGATACCGTCTTCTGAACCAAAAACTCGATTCTTTTTATCTGTCATTACTCATGCTCCCCTTTCTGATTGGGCGAATAACCGCTCGGACGGGACTGCCATCAGCACCTTGGATGGGCAAAGGAAGGGCAATGAGTTCATATTCCCCAGCTGGAACCGTATCAAGCATCACGTTTTCCAGAATATAAATTCCATGCGCAGCTAATGCATGGTGAGTAGCTAAGTCCTTACTATCTGGTGCATCGACTGAAGGCATATCTACTCCTAGTAAATGAACTCCTTTTGCTTGTAAAAAGGGAGCAATATCTGGATCTAAGTAAGGGAGTTTTGCTGGAAAACGATCCGGTTGATTCTCCAAGCTTGTGTGTAATAAAATCCTTTTTGTGTTGCTAGGCCAATCCATTGCTGATAAAACTTGTGCATTAATTGTTTTTGTATGACTTACATCGATGACAACAGCTCTTCCAATATAGGGCTCGATAGGTAATTGATCCACCGTTTTCCCAGTAGCTGAAAAATGATATGGTGCATCGATATGTGTACCGATATGTAAACTCGTATGGATATTCCCAATATTAACAGACTTCGTTTCTTCTATGGAAGCTGTGAGACGATACTGAAACGGAGTGTCTCCAGGCCAATGCGCAATCTGAGGTGAAAGTGGCTGTGAAATATCTATCCAGTCAGTCATTTAGGCAATCACTCCCCGCTTATTTTCATATGCTTTGTAGCTTTCATCTTTCATAATTGACTTAAGTAGCTGAACCATTTGCCAAACTTCCGTATATGTATTGTATAAAGCAACAGGTGCTAAACGAATACCATTTGGTTTACGGAAATCTGGGATGACGCCATTTGCTTTCAACGCTTTACAGATTCGGGCAGCTTCTGCGTGCTCCAAGTATACATGCCCGCCACGTATAGAATCTGAGCGAGGATTTGCTATTGTAAAGCCGTATTCGAAAAGCTCCTTATCAACAAGCTCCATTAAATATGCAGTTAACTGTAACGATTTCCCCCTAATTGCTTCTATCCCTATTTCGGATATCATCTCTAGAGAGCCAAGCAATGGAGCGGCACTTAATACGTGCGGTGTGCCAATTTGATAAGCGCCAGCATTATTTGCTGGAGATAAGCTATGTTCCATATCAAATTGTTTAGCTTTGTCAGAGCTGAACCAGCCAGCGAGTCCAGGCTTTTTGCTAAAATGTTTTTTATTCACATATAAGCCACCAACGCTCCCTGGTCCACCATTTAAATGCTTATACGTACACCAAAAAGCAAAATCCACCTCCCAATCAGATAATTGATGCGGAATTGCGCCAATCGAATGACATAAATCAAATCCGATTTTGATGCCTTTTTGATGCGCTGCTTTAGTAATTGTTTCCATATCTAAAATTTGACCACTACGGTAAAGCACTCCCGGAAGAATGATTAACGCAATTTCTTCTGTCATCGCTTCCATAATTGCAGAGGTTTGCAATGTGTTGCCATCTGTACTTTGAACTTTTACGAGGTGATCTGTTGGGTCGAATCCTTTTAACTGTAGTTGGCTTTGTAGTGCATAAATATCGGACGGGAAATTCAGCTCATCGGCAAGGATTTTGGTTCTTTTTCCTTCTGGATGAAAGAAACTTGCGGTAAGTTGATGTAAATTCGTTGTTGTTGAGCCAGTAATAATTACTTCTTCCGCATGAGCACCTATTAACGGTGCTGTCATAGCGCCTAGTTTTTCCGATAAATAAAACCACGGGTGCTCCCCCTCTGTCCAGCCATCGATCCCATGTTGTTTCCAGGAAGCCAATAAGTTGTGTAGTGCTGCTTCTGCCCGAGTGGATAACAGGCCTAAAGAATTGCCGTCAAAATAGATCTGGTCGGATGAAGTGTAGAATTCTTCTCGGTATTTGCTTAATGGATCTTGTTCATCGAGTCGTTTTGCTTCGCTAATATCTGTTTTCATCTTTCTCCCTCCATCACATAAATAAAATGCTCACGTATTATTTTAACAAATTTCTGTATGTTTTGGCTTTTTTTTTGAGGTTTTTTAAATTTGGATAGCAAAGGCAGATTTCAGTTATGAAACAATGGATCAAAAAATAAAATAGAATATTAACAATTATCACAAAAAAGTGTAACGTTTTTTGTACTATATTAAAGTGTAAGATTTTTTGGTTTTAAAAAAACGAAGGCATTCGCCATAAGACTTGGCGACAAGCCAAGTTTTTCTAAAAAAGGAGGGGGTGATGAGTTGAATGGCGCTGCTCTTAGATATTTAAA
Source organism: Virgibacillus pantothenticus (assembly GCF_018075365.1). Classification (GTDB taxonomy): domain Bacteria; phylum Bacillota; class Bacilli; order Bacillales; family Amphibacillaceae; genus Virgibacillus; species Virgibacillus pantothenticus. Next base: position 3,643,948 of record NZ_CP073011.1, on the reverse strand, counting down.
ATAAGGCGCAAGTTAAGGTTTTATCTAACATACGAAAGGAGAATCTAAATGGAAGAGACAGTATGGTCATTAATACCGCCGATTATAGCAATTGTCATGGTTTTATTAACGAAGCGGGTACTATTGTCATTGGGAGTTGGTATCCTCGCTGCCGCATTGTTCCTAGGTAAGTTTCAGGTTGGAGATTCTTTAAAGCTCGTTTGGGAGGCGTTTAAAGGGGTGTTTGTTGTAGATGGCGCATTGGATACGTGGAATGTTTTTATCTTGCTGTTTGTGCTAATGCTAGGTATGCTGACGGCTCTAGTAACTATGATGGGCGGGACGCGTTCATTTGCAGAATGGATGATTCGCAGAGTAAAAACAAGAACTGGTGCACAACTGATGACGGTTCTATTTGGAGTCATTATTTTTGTGGATGACTATTTTAACAGTTTAACTGTAGGACAAATTGCTAAGCCGGTTACTGATAAGCAACGCATATCACGTGCAAAACTTGCTTATCTTGTCGATTCAACTTCAGCACCAGTCAGTGTAGTTGCTCCCGTATCGAGCTGGGGAGCTTATATTATTGGTATTATTGGCACTGTATTAGCGACACATCAGGTAACCGAGTACGGTGCTTTTCAAGCATTTTTACAAATGATTCCAATGAATTATTATGTTTGGGCAGCGTTAGGCGTTGTCGTAGTTATTGCAATCAAACAAATTGATTTCGGCCCCATGAAAGTACACGAACAACGAGCGCTGGAAACAGGAGAAGTGTTAAATCCAGCACAAAAAGAAACGATAGATGTAGCCTCTAAACTTCCGGTTAGTGAAGTTAGTAAAAGGCGTGACTTACTCCTTCCGATGATTACATTATTTATCGCTACGATTATCGCTATCTTTGTGGACGGTTTACGTAAAGTAGAGGGTGAAAAAACGTGGATTAATATATTAGGAAGTGCGGATGTATCGTTAGCGCTATTCGTTGGCGGTAGTATAGGTATGGTACTGACGATGATCTTGTTTTATCAGCATATTCGCGCAGGAAAACTTTCGTACAAAAATTTTATAACAGGCGCTATAACAGGCGCGAAATCAATGATGCCAGCTTTTGGTATTTTAATTTTTGCTTGGGCGATTGCAGCATTAATTAGCCAACTCGGCACCGGTGTTTATTTGGCAAGTGTTGTCGAAGCAGCCAACTTAAGTGTTTATCTCCTTCCGTTGATCGTATTTTTAATGGCCGGGTTTATTGCGTTTTCAACAGGGACATCTTGGGGAGCGTTTGGTATTTTGCTTCCTATTGCTGGGGAAATAGCAGCAACAACGGATGTAACATTAATGTTACCGATATTGGCTGCAGTATTAGCAGGTGCTGTTTTCGGTGACCATTGTTCCCCGATCTCTGATACGACAATTCTGTCATCAACTGGTTCTAGCTGCCATCATATTGATCATGTTACAACCCAAATTCCTTATGCGCTTTTAGCTGCTTGTATAGCCGGTTTGGGGTATATTGTGTTTGGGTTTACAGAAAGTGTTTTATTAGGCTTAGTAATGGTACTTGTTAGCCTCATTGGCTTATTTATTGGGATGCGAAAGAGGAAAGTTACTGAAACATAGACAGAACTATTTTAATAAATAGAAAATTAATATTAAAGATAATTTCAGTATATTGCTAATTGGTAGAACATATCTTATACTGTTAGTAAATAAATGAAATACCATTTCGTATAATGAAATTTATAGGGAGGAATACAATGGTTTTTGTGTCTGAGAAGGTGAAAAATCTTCCCCCATATTTATTTTCTCAGTTTCAGCAACGAAAAGAACAACTTAAGCAAAAGGGCGTAGACGTGATTGATTTAGGAATCGGTTCTCCGGATTTACCAACACCGTCATTTGTCTATGAAGAATTGAAGGAGCAAGTGAACAATCCGCAAAACCATAGATATTCTCCTTACAGTGGGTGTGACGAATTTAAACAGGCAGTGGCATCTTTTTATGCAAAACGATATCAGGTTACTCTTGATCCCAACACAGAAGTTCTTACATTAATTGGTTCCAAAGAAGGGATAGCGAACTTAATTCAAGCAGTTATAAATCCAATGGATAAAGTGTTGGTTCCAGATCCAGGCTATCCAGCTTACCGAAAAGGGGTTCATTTGGCGGGAGGGGTAAGTGTATCATTACCGCTTGATGCTAATAATCAGTACGCACCTTTGTTTGATCAGATTTCCGAACAGGACGCAATAGCTGCGAAATTAATGTTCCTTAATTACCCAAACAACCCGACTGCTGCATATGGAGAATGGGGAACTTATTTGGAAGCGGTTTCTTTTTGTCGGCGATACAATATTTTACTCGCACATGATGCAGCTTATGACCTCGTAACCTTTGGCAATTATAAAGCCCCGAGCGCTTTACAAATTCCAGGTGCCAAAGACTATGTTGTTGAATTAGGGTCATTATCCAAAAGCTTTAATATGACAGGGTGGCGGATCGGGTATATCGTCGGGAATAAGGAAGTTATCGCTGCACTCGCCACTTTAAAAAGCAATATCGACACCTGTCAGTTTATGCCGATTCAAAAAGCAGCGGCAAAGGCGTTACAAAGTGATTTAACTGCTGTAAAGGAGAATAATCTTATTTATGAACAACGGATGGAAAAACTGCATACTGCTTTAGGGAAATTGGGGCTTCACGCTGAAAAACCAAAAGGCACGTTATATCTTTGGGTGCAAGTGCCTAGAGAAGAAAGCTCTCTAACATTTGCTAACCGGTTACTAGAAGAGACCGGCATTATTGTGACGCCTGGAACTGCGTTTGGAGCAAATGGGGAAGGCTTTATTCGGATTTCTTTATCGACACATGCTGAACGTTTAGATGAAGTCGTTCGACGTTTGAGCAAATTGGATGTAAAGAGGTGACAAGGTGGAAATGAGCCATAAAAAAGAAACTTCTGCACAGGCAATTATTCACTGCTTAAGGCAAGCGCAAGTTGAAAAAGTGTTTTGTGTTCCAGGTGAGAGCTATTTACCGGTTTTAGACGCTTTATATGATACCTCATCTATTCAAGTCATCTCAGCACGTCACGAAGGTGGAGCTGCGTTTATGGCTGAAGCGTACGCAAAATCCGCTTTAAAGCCTGGAATTGTGATGGCAACAAGGGGGGTAGGTGCAACTAATTTATCGATTGGTGTGCATACAGCATATCAAGATTCTACGCCAATGGTCGTATTTCTGGGGCAGGTTCATAGCAAATTTATTGGCAAAGAAGGATTTCAAGAGGTGGATTTGGCGCATTATTTTCAACCTATCGCCAAGTGGTCTGTGGAATTAACAGATGCAGATCGCACGGTAGAGATCGTCCAACGAGCATTTCATATTGCGATTTCCGGTAGACCAGGACCCGTAATTATTTCTTTACCAGAAGATGTATTGCATCAAGAAACAATCATAGCGTCACCGCAAACGCCGCTAAGACAAACACCAGTACCATCAGCAACAGAAGTGAAAAAAATGGAGGCGATGTTAAATCATGCAAAGCGACCTGTCATCATAGCTGGGGGAGGGGTGAAGAGTGCACAAGCAGAGGTAGCATTGAAGCATGTTGCGGAACTGTTTCATTTGCCAGTTTTATCCGCGTTTCGAAGGCATGATGTCTTCCCAAATGATCATTTACTTTATGCTGGTCATTTAGGGTTAGGAACACCGAAGTCCGTATTAAAAACAGTGCAACAGGCAGATGTTGTATTAGCTTTTGGTACACGACTATCAGAAGTGACTACCCAAGACTATTCGCTTCTATCTACAGATCAACAACTTATCCACATTGATATTGATTTCAACAGTATTGGGAAAAGCTATTTTCCTGACGTTGCCATAGTGGCTGATATGAAAGAAGCGCTTTTGCAATTACAAACGATGAAATTAACTCCAAATTGGGAAAGATGGGCTTCTGCATGCAATGCACGTTATATTCATGCAAGCAGAATCGATGAGACAGAATCTACACATATGAACACAGAAATTATTTCCTATTTATTAACAACACTGCCAGATAATGCGATAATTACAAATGATGCTGGCAATTTCGCTGGTTGGATTCATCAGTATTATACTTTTACACAGCCTCACACCTATGTTGGACCAACATCAGGTGCGATGGGATATGGATTACCGGCTGCGATAGGGGCTAAGCTTGCTTTTCCAAATCGGGTGGTTGTCGGATTTGCAGGTGACGGTGGTTTTATGATGACTTGTCAAGAATTAGAAACAGCTGTTCGCTATAATATTCCAGTCATATGTCTCGTTTTTAATAATAAGATGTATGGGACGATTCGCATGCACCAAGAAATGCACTATCCACAGAAAGTGATAGCTACGGATTTAGGCGAGGTTTGCTTCAAGGATTTAGCCATAAGTGTGGGGGCGCTTGGTTATCGCGTGACAACGATTCAGGAGTTTAAGGTTGCTTTTGCCGAAAGCTATCAAGCAAAAAAGCCAACTGTAATTGAAATAATGAGTGACCGAGAACAAATATCTGTGTCACAAACAATTACAGACATCCGTGATCGTAACAATCATAAAAAATAAAGTAGGAGGAGATTTGATATGACAACGATTTTACAAACAGATAAGCTGAAAAATTTTATTGCTGGAGAATGGCAGGAAGCAAATCCAACCGTGGCTGTTCATAACCCTGCTACGGGTGAGGAGATCGTACATGTACCTTTGTCAGGAAAAAAAGAAGTTGACCAGGCAGTGGCTGCAGCGAAGCAAGCACAAAAAGAATGGGCATTGGTGCCTGCACCACAGCGGGCTGAGGTTTTATATGAAGTAGGTAATATCATGAAGGAAAGAAAGGAAAGACTGTCACAGTTATTAACGACGGAGAATGGAAAAGTGTTGGAAGAAGCAAGAGGCGAAGTACAGGAAGGCATTGATATGGCTTTTTATATGGCAGGAGAAGGACGCAGGTTATTCGGGCAAACGACGCCAGCAGAATTAAAAGATAAATTCGCAATGAGCCAGCGCTGTCCTGTGGGTGTAGTGGGAATTATTACACCGTGGAATTTCCCAATTGCGATTGCAACATGGAAGTCATTTCCTGCTATCGTTGCCGGTAATGCTGTCGTTTGGAAGCCGGCTACAGAGACGCCAATCATGGCTTATGAATTGGCAAAAATATTTGCCGAAGCAGGCTTACCGAAAGGGGTGCTTAATGTCGTCTTTGGCAGTGGCGCTTCCGTAGGTCATGCCATGGTTCATCATGACGATATACGCGTGATTTCCTTTACGGGATCAAACAATACAGGCAGAGATATTGCAGCTGCATGTGGAAGCCAATTAAAGAAAGTGTCTTTGGAAATGGGCGGAAAAAATGCGGTGATTGTGATGGAAGATGCTGATTTAGATCTAGCAGTAGAAGGGATTATTTGGAGTGCTTTTGGAACAAGCGGGCAACGATGTACGGCATGTAGTCGGGTGATTGTTCATGAACATGTAAAAGAGCAGCTGGAAGAACGTTTACTTGTGAAACTGGAGGAATTAACGATTGGAAATGGATTAGATGAATCTGTTAAGGTTGGTCCAATTATTAATCGAGCTGGATTAGAAAAAATTAAAAAGTACGTACAGATTGGTAAAGAAGAGGGGGCTACATTACTAGCTGGTGGCGAAGAATGGGATACAAATGGTGAACTGGATGGCTACTTCTTTACTCCAACAATTTTTACTAATGCCAATGCTACGATGCGCATTACGCAGGAGGAAATATTCGGTCCTGTCGTTTCATTAATTCCAGTAAAGGATTTCGAGGAAGCGATTCAAGTAAATAATCAAGTATCATACGGTCTATCAAGTTCGATTTTTACAAACGATGTGAATCGAGTATTTCGAGCACAGCGTGATTTAGATACAGGGATTGTTTATGTTAATGCCGGAACAACAGGGGCAGAAATCCATCTTCCGTTTGGAGGGACAAAAGGAACTGGAAACGGTCACCGAGATTCAGGTGTGCAAGCACTAGATGTATTCACAGAATGGAAAGCAATCTATGTTGATTACAGTGGTAAACTACAGCGTGCCCAGATCGATATCGAATAACGTGAACGAGTTCAAGGCGGTTAGCAAAGGACAAACGAAAGTGTACCATGAATGGTTTTCCTAATGACACGTGGTCAGTGGAGGTAAGCTCCATCACCTTTAGGGAAACGCTTGTCAAGTTATCCTGGCATATTATTGGGCTTAGTTTTAGAAAAAGGAGTGAATGGAGTGAAAATAGGTGTTTTAGGAGCTGGGCTAATGGGAAAGGAAGCTGCCAGAGATTTGGTGGCTAGCGATGGAGTAACCGCAGTTGGATTAGCAGATATTGATTTATCAAGAGCAAGTAACATTTGTGCTCAATTGCAGTCTGTCAAGCTAACCCCATATCAAGTGAACGCAGCAGACGTTGTTGAATTAGCAAATTATATGAGAAAATTTGATGTGATTATTAATGCGCTGTTTTATTCATTCAATGAAGTAGTTGCTAAAACAGCTATAGAGGTAGGCGTTCATGCAGTGGATTTAGGCGGCCACATTGGGCACATGACTGATAAAGTGTTGGCACTGCATAAAAAAGCACAAGGCGCCGGAGTTACATTAATTCCTGATTTAGGTGTGGCTCCAGGCATGATCAATATTTTATCAGGTTATGGAGCTAGCAAGCTGGATAAGCCGAAAGAAATCAAATTGTACGTTGGCGGTATTCCTGTAAAACCTGAACCTCCATTGGAGTATAATCATGTATTTTCCATGGAGGGTGTATTTGATCATTATACAGATCCATCACTCATTATTCGAAATGGGGCGAAACAGGAAATTCCTTCTTTATCTGAGGTGGAAGCGATTCATTTTGACAGATTTGGTCCATTGGAAGCTTTTCATACTTCAGGGGGAACTTCAACGCTCTCTATTTCTTATCCAGAATTAAAAACACTGGAATACAAAACCATTCGTTACCCAGGACATGCGGAAAAGTTTAAGCTGCTTGTTGACTTGAATTTAACAAAAGCTAATTATCATGTCGATGTGAATGGACGTACCATTTGCCCTCGTGATGTATTATTAAAAGTTTTAGACCCGATTGTTGATTTAGGTGATAAGGAGGATGCTGTATTATTACGGGTACTTATTGCCGGCAAGAAAGCGGACATGAAAACGTCCTACACATATGAAATGACAACTTATAAAGATCCACAAACAAACGTCACTGCCATGGCCAGAGCTACAGCAAATACGATTTCTATCGTTGCACAAATGATTGCCAGTAAAAAGATTGATAGAAAAGGGGTCTATCCGCCTGAACAAATTGTTCCAGGGGATTCCTATATAAAGGAAATGGCAAAGCGTGGTGTGTATATTTCAGAGCGAGAGCAAGTTAATGAACAGAATACGGTTTATTCTCATACAAAAGGGAATTGAGTGTGCTTTGGTAAATGGGTCATATAACCAGTATGTTCATAGTTCAGTTGGATAAAAGAGATGATGGTAGATTTCAGTGGTGGCCTAATCCACCACTGAATCGCTATAAAATAATCCAGTTACACACAACTTAAAGCCTTATTCGTTGACTATGGTGATGAAGGTGCACTTTTTTCGCATGTAATGGTCGTAAAACATCCACGGATTACTAATTTTTAGCACATCAGTAATAATAGGTAGAGAAGGAACAAAGGGAGCTCAATTTATGAATCAAAGTGTTCTAAAAGCATTAACATTACTAGAGCTATTTCAGGATGATATAGAAGTATTATCCCTTAAAGACATAGCTGAACAGGCTGGGATGCCGAAACCGACAACGTATCGATTACTTACTGCTTTAGAACAAAAGGGATATGTATCGAGAGTGAAGGATGAAGAAGGCGGAAAATACCGTTTAGGATTAAAGCTATTAGAATTAGGTAGTTTAGTAGCGAACCGTATAGAAATAAGAGAGATAGCCTTACCATATATGCAAGCTTTGGCTAAAGATTTAAATGAGGTGGTACACTTAGTGGTTGTTAATCATGAACAGGCGACATATATTGAGAAAGTAGAGAGCACGCGGGCTTTACGTCTTTATACGAAGGTTGGAAAAAGTGTTCCGCTATATCTTGGCTCTGGACCAAAGCTGCTTTTAGCTTATTTACCCGAGGAAAAACAGCAGGAAATTGTCCAGCAATCCGAGCTTCGATCGATGCACCGGCTGGTAAAACAAGAAGAACTGTTACAAGAATTGCGGCAGATTAGAGAAAACGGCTTTGCTTATAGTGTTGGTGAACAGGACGAAGATACAACAGGTGTATCTTATCCCATTTTCAATCACCATAGCCAAATGATAGCTGCTCTAGCAATAAGCGGTTTATCCAGCCGTTTTTCAGGGGATAATTTACAACGGATAAAAGAAAAGACAAAACGGGCAGCTGAACGGATATCGAAAAAACTTGGCTATCGATCGTGAATACGAGGAAACCGAGAGGGATGGGAAGAAGGTATATTCCGTATATAAGGTGCTATAAGTCTTTCACTTTAAGAATTGGAGAATCCACACTACAACAAGTCTAAGTGGGAGATAACACTACCGCAATGCCTGCCGGATTCGTTTAAAGACCTTTAGGGCATGCCGTTACGGTACTAACGATCAGTGGGGGATAAATAAGAACTCTCACTGCTGGAAGATTCACTTTAAAACAGGCAAACGAAAAGTTGCTAACATTTAACGCATGATTCATAAGGAGGGGAAGACGTTGAACACTGTTTTTATTGCGGGGCATGCACGTCTACCTTCAGGGATGGCTGCTCAAAGTATTTATGAAACATTAACGATTACTGCTGAAATTGATAAAAAGTATGGTGTGATCGTTACAGCTGGCTGCACACTTGCTACGGATCATGGGAAAAATTTTGTACAGCATTTACTTCGTGGTCATAGTTTACAAGATGGGATTGACAAGCCCGTAGAGATGATTAAAGCACACTATTTAGGTAAGGCAGGAAATGCACTTGCATCTGCTTTAAAAGATTTATATAAACAATATGAGTCTAAAAAGCAAATATAGGCTTTTTAACTTATAGTACTAACAATCAGTGGGGGTGAATGAAAAACCCCACTGATGGAAGACTCACTTTATTTAAGAGTAGCATTTGTTTAATTTAATAAGTCTAAAACGATTTCAGAAATCCTATGTCTCAATACTAATTGAGCTTTTCTAGCTTTTATATTGAAGGATTCAATATCTTTTGTTTGCTCTTCCCAAGTTAATTCAGTTTCTCTTTCTAATTTAACAATTTCATCTTCTATCCAGTTTCTATAATTGCTATAAATATTTGCGGCTTTTAATTCACTGCTAAAAGGATCTGGAACCTGGTAATGTAAATTAGTAAGCCATTTTTGAAAACCTTTTTCTCCTTGTTGATTTATTATTTGATTAAATTCCAAAAGTATTTCTTCTATCAGCTTTTCCGGGAATTTTTCATCTTTCATTTTTTGTTCCAAATGGTGCAAAGTAATGCCAGCTAAATTATTACTTTCTATACCTAAAAAGCTATAAAAGAAATTATCTAGTTTACTCACAAAAAAATACCTCCGTGGATAATTCTAATTAAGATTAAATATAAAAAATGAAATCTGATTATTCGTAACCTGTCACTTTACTTCTTTAAAAGAAGTGCACTTTTTAACAGAGATACTCTCCTCTACAAAAGTCGTTTCCAATTAGTGTCTTTTATGTCTTTTTCATTCGGTATCCTTATAAACTCAATAAACCTTGCTTCACAAGCTCCTACTAAAATAAAGTTTTTTTGTGCTTGCCTTAATGATGGAGTATTAGCTCCTCCTTCATAATCGGGATCAACAAATTGAACAGGATCATCTTCCCAAAAACATATTTCACATAAATCATAAGTACCTGGTGGTTCTTCGTCTAATGTCATATATCCACAACATGGACAAGTATATTTCATATTATCTCTCCGTTACTTTTAAATTAGATAGTAACATCTGCTTATCATCAACTTGGTCTTATTCGAAATAAGATCTTGATATGGCGTAAACTTCAGTCACGAGCTTTAAAACAATCTTCACAGATAAACTTTCCTTCATTTATAAGATACCGTTTAATTTCCGTCATGCCTTTACGTTTTGGCCAACGCATCTTCACAAGCACAACATCCTCATCCCTTATTATTTTCTCGCATAATGAACATTTTGGCTGTTCTCCAAACATTCATTTCACCTCTTAATGATAAAAATGATGATTCAATAGTAACTGTCTATTGCCAAAAAACACGCTTATTAAAGAGAATTATCAAATGATTGACATAGCTTTATGGTGCTTCATTTTTCTTCCACATAAGATAATTGTAGAGTAATTGCCCAGCAAATAATATAGAGAAAAGCAACCCTAAGATAATATTTTCTATTATGCTGAAATCCGAGAAATAATAAATAAATATCATAGCTAAAATTACTATAGGAAATAATATTATTGTTCTAATCATTTTTTGCCGATATGATAATCTAAAGTAGTTGAATTTACATCCTTTATCCACTTTTCCCTTACCTTTAAAAAATACAGTAAATAGAATACAAACGGATAACGAAATAATAATGGGAATCATTAGTTCTCTTAACAACATCTAATACCACTCCAAGTTCATCAGTTTATTAATTTCAACTTATTTCTGCTGTTGGATACATCCTGAATTTATCCCATATATAGGTTGCTGTAAGACACCCGCTTCAGTAATTGGATAATCTTGTACTGCAACAAGTCTAAGTGGGAGATAACAGCACCTAAATGCCCTATTTCGTAACAAGCCTTTAGGTCATATCATACGGTACAAACAAGCCGTGGGGGATGAATAAAAACCACCACTAATTGAAGATTCACTTTATAAGACTGATTATAACATAGCAATAGAATGAAGTTAGAAAAATCTGGCTTGTTGCCAAGTTTTAATGGTGAAGCTATCGTTTTTCTTATACTAAAGCCTAAAGCTTTATACATTTTTATAGTACAAAAGAAAAAGCCCTCGAGCTATCGCTCAACCGAAATTCATCTCCCCCTTACTGTTGGGCTAAGCCCTTCACACACTTGGAGAGGGAGATTTCTTTCAGAGGACCGTTAAATTAAACCTTTTTTATTAGATAAGAAAGCATAAAATGAGGTGCTTGGGGATTACGAAATAACCGAATAGCCACGTCCGCGCATGAGCCCAGCAACGATGCGACTTTAGAAATGCGCCCTACGATAAGGCATCATCGGTTCGTCGCAAAGAGGAAGGCCGACTAAAAACGGGCTTGCCGCTCAGGCGTCGGCATACCCCTGTTTTTAGTGGCATGATTCCTAAATCTTTAGTTGATTCGTTCCATTCGCTACGTTGCTAAACGGGCCCTTGCGCCTTTGTTCTTAGTGATTAGTATGCTACATTCATGGAGCTCAGGTTAATTCTTTGTTATATTGCTTGCGTGGGATGCTTTTTAATGGACGGATGATTTAATGCCAAAAGAAATCAGTTTCTTTTCCATGAATTCATCCATACCATGATGTCCGCCCTCCTTACCCAAACCAGACTGCTTTATACCACCGAAAGGCGCTTCTGGAGACGCAGGAAATACATCATTGACCCCAACAATTCCGTAATCAAGCTTTTCAGAGACACGAATAGCAATGCTTGTATTTTCGGTAAAAATATAAGCGGCTAAACCGTAATCGGTATCGTTTGCTTTAGCAATCACTTCTGTCTCGTCAGAGAAGGTTTGAATTGGCAATACTGGTCCAAACGTTTCTTCATGCATAATCTTCATGTCATCTGTTACGTTGGAGAGAATAGTTGGCTCGAAATAATATTCAGATAGCCCTTGTTGATGCCAGCGCTGTCCGCCATATTCGGTTACAGCACCTTTCTCAATCGCGTTATGGACATGTGCTGCTACTTTTTCGCATGCTTGCTGATTAATTAATGGACCGATATCCGTTTCCTTTTCTAACCCATTCCCCAGTTTTAAGTTGGCTATGTTGTGCTTTAATAATTGAACAAAATCAGAAACTACGGATTCATGAACGAATAGCCGATTTGTGCAAATACAAGTTTGCCCGTTATTGCGAAATTTGCTTGCGAGAACGAGTGATGCGGCCTTGTTTAAATCAGCATCTGGAAACACGATGCCAGGAGCATGACCACCCAACTCTAAGGAAAGTTTCTTTACATGTTCGGCGCTTTCTCGCATTAAATGTTTACCAACAGCTGTGGAACCGGTAAAAGTAATTAACCGGACATCTTTATTTGTAAGTAACTGATGACCAATAGCTTGTGCATCCCCTGTTACGAGATTAACTACCCCGTTAGGCATTCCAGCACGTGCAAATATTTTTATAATTTCAATTGCGGATAATGGTGTCTCGGGTGCAGGTTTTAGTACAGCCGTACACCCTGCTGCCAATGCAGGTGCAAGCTTCCTTGTAATCATAGAAGATGGAAAGTTCCATGGCGTTATAGCACCAACCACACCAACTGGCTGTGGAACGACAACCATTCTTTTGGATTTTAGCGACGAGGGAAGCCATTCACCGTAATTTCTGCTTGCTTCTTCTGCATACCATAGTAAAAATTGTGCCGCTCCTTTTACTTCGTCCATTGCTTCACGAAGAGGTTTTCCCTGTTCCATCGTTACGATTTCGGCAAGTCTTTCCACTTCCTCTAGCATAAGCTGATAAGCCTTGTATAGGAAAGTCGAGCGCTCTCTACCGGTTTTCTCACTCCACATTGGAAATGCTTGAAGGGCAGCAGCGATGGCTTGATCCGTTTCTTTTGCTCCTGCATAAGCAACAGATGTAATTGGACTTCCTGTAGCTGGATTATAAACCGTTTCTGTTGCATTTTCGTTGATCTCCTGCCAACTACCATTAATAAAAATACTTTTTGTATAAGCGTTGAACATGAACGTACCTCCTATAATTTTCTGGCTATCATTTGAGGGTAGCCAATGATTTCAAGAAAAGAAACAGGCTGTGAAAGTCCGTTTAGCGCAACTTTTATACCACCATTACGGTATGAAAGCTGCGTTTTTAGATCAGCTTCTAAAAACCATTTGAGTTATATGTGATTTAAGTGATTAACCATGATAACTAACTGGTTCGTTCCTATATATTGGGAACAGTTAACATGTGGTAACAGGTCTATCATATAAACCGTTACTTGATATGAACATTTTCTTCCCAAGCTGGCAGCATTTTATGGAGAGGTTTATCTTTTCGGTAACCAAGTACATATTCTGCCTGCATGATGGTATGAATTTCTCTTGTTCCTTCGTATATGACTGGTGCTTTAGAGTTACGCAAATAACGCTCCACAGGGTATTCATCAGAGAATCCATAAGCACCATGAATTTGCACGGCATCATCAGCTGCTTTATTGGCAAAGTCACAAGCTTGCCATTTAGCTAGTGAAGTTTCTCGAGTGTTTCGCTTGCCGGCATTTTTCAATTCACCTGCCTTGTAAACGAGTAGGCGACTCATTTGTAAGCCTGCTTCCATATTAGCGAGCATTTGTTGGACAAGTTGGTGTTTACCAATCTCTTTGCCAAAGGTTGATCGTTCATGACAATAGGATATACTTGCTTCCAAGCAGGCCATGATCTGTCCAACAGCTCCGGCGGCGACGGTAAACCTGCCGTTATCTAAAGCAGACATGGCAATTTTAAAGCCTTCTCCTTCTTCACCAAGTAAATTTTCCTTTGGAACTTTAATATGGTCAAAAAAGATTTCTCCAGTATTGCCTGACCGAATTCCCAGTTTTCCTTTAATCGCTTTAGAAGAAAAACCTTCCCATTCTCTTTCTACAATAAAGGCAGAAATTCCTTTATGCTTTTCCGAGCGATCTTTTGTGTAGGCAAACACGATAAAATTGTCTGCTGTATCGCATAAAGAAATCCAAGTTTTTTGTCCATTTAAAATATAATAGTCACCTTGCCGGTAAGCAGTGGATTCCATTGCAGCTACGTCTGATCCAGCACCAGGCTCTGTTAATCCAAATGCACCTATTTTTTCTCCTTTTGCTTGTGGGACGAGGTATTTCTGCTTCTGCGCTTCATTTGCCCATTGCAATAAAGTCATACTGTTTAATCCAGTATGGACGGAAACAGCAGTACGAAAAGCAGTGTCTCCTCGTTCCAATTCCTCACAAACAATGGCAAGCGAATTATAATCCATGCCACTTCCACCATATTCTTCTGGAATACATACGCCCATTAATCCTAAATCGGCTAGCTTCTTTATAATAGCTGGATCGAATTTTCCTTTTCGATCCCACTCGGAAATGTAAGGCATGATCTCATTATCCGTAAACTGGCGGACAGTGTTGCGTAACATGTTTTGCTCTTCTGTAAATTGAAAATCCATAAATAAACAGCTCCTTTTAATAAATGAAATAATTACTTGTCATATTTTTGCATTGTTTTTTTAGTAAGATAAGAAACCAGCATGGCTCGCCTAGAGCACAAGCCACCATCTATCATGAAAAAACTTTTGCTTTAATGTTTAGATTCTTAAAATACTGTCTAAAATAAATGAGTTAGATAAGTTAAATAGAGTTGTTTTTTCATACAAAAGTATAAAATGAGGTACTTAGGGATAACGAAATAATCGAATCGCCACGTCCGGCGCATGAGCCCAGCAACGATGCGACTTTAGAAATGCGCCCTACGATAAGGCCTCATCGGTTCGTCACTAAGAGGAAGGCCGACTAAAAACGGGCTTGCCGCCCCAGACGTCGGCATACCCCTGTTTTAGTGGCATGATTCCTTTATCTTTAGTTGATTCGTTCCATTCGCTACGTTGCTAAACGGGCGCCCCGAGCCTTTGTTCCACTATAGGAAAGTATAAGATTTTTTTGGTTTATAGTATAAGAAAAACAAAGGCTTCCGCCATAAGTCTTGGCGACAAGCCAAGTTTTTCTAAAAAGATAAGAAAGTATAAAATTTGTTGCTTTGGGATAAGGGAATAACTGAATAGCCACGTCCGGCTTCAGCGCCCAGCAACTAGGCGACTTCACGAAATCGCCCTACGATAAGTCATCATCGGTTCGTCGCTAAGGGGAAGGCCGACTAAAAACGGGCTTGCCGCCCGACGTCGGCATACCCCTGTTTTTAGTGGCATGATTCCTTTATCTTTAGTTGATTCGTTCCAATCGCTACGTTGCTAAACGGGCGCCCCGAGCCTTTGTTCATAAAATTTATCATTGCGTTCTTTTAATCAAATTATATTTTAGCTGATGTTATGTTTCAGATGCTTTTATTTTATCCCGTATATAAGTTGCTGTAAGACTTCCATTTCAGGAGCAGGATAATCTGTACTGCAATTAAGTCTAAGTGGGAGATAACACACTTAAATGCCCTATTTTGGAAGCGGCATATAAGTTCTAATCCATAATAATTTGATTATGTTCACCTGCATTTGGTGGATGATGACGATAAGAAACAGGGGTGCGTGATAGTTTTAACGGGCTTCCAATCATGTTAATTTCTCCTGCAGTTGGATGAGACATTTGGACGAACATTTCTCTTGCAGCTAGCTGAGGGTCAGCTGCTACCTCGGCAATATTTTGAATCGGACCACATGGGATGGACTGCTGTTTGCATTTCTTCAGCCAGTAGGCAGTCGGCTGTTGTGAAAACAATTGCTGCAGTCGCGGTATTAATTCTTTTCGGTGTGCTACCCGGTCAGGATTTGTTCTAAATTTAGGATTGTCTTTTAAAGACGGTTCGCCAGCAATATCACATAAGGCTTCAAATTGCCGATCATTCCCAGCGGCAATGACCATTTGTCCATCCTTTGTTCGAAAAGTCTGATAAGGGACGATGTTCGCGTGTTGATTACCAAGCTGAGATGGTATTTCTCCTGACATGAAATAATTACTTCCAACATTTACGAGTGCACTAACAGCTACATCGTATAACGCAATATCTAATTTTTGTCCTTGCTGTGAAATAGACCTTTCTAATAAAGCGGCTTGAATACCAATACATGCATACATGCCAGTTAAGACATCCGTTATAGCAACACCCATTTTTTGTGGTCCTGTCTGTTCATCTCCCGTTATACTCATTAGTCCACTCATAGCTTGAATGATAAAATCATAACCAGGCATATCTTTATACGGACCTGTTTCACCGAATCCGGTAATCGAACAATAAATTAATTTAGGGTTAATTTTGGACAGCGTTTCATAATCTAACCCAAATCGCTCCATCGTCCCAGTACGAAAATTGTTAATGATGACATCGCTATCCTTTACTAGCTGTTTTATTGTTTTAACCCCTTCTCCGGATTTAAGGTCAATGGTAATGCTTTTTTTATTTCGATTGGTGCATAGATAATATGCACTAACCCCATTTTGAAACGGTGGACCCCATTTTCGGGTTTCATCACTTCCACCAGGTGCTTCGACTTTAATTATTTCTGCTCCTAAATCACCCAGAATCATCGTACAGTATGGACCGGCTAATACTCTGGACAAGTCAAGGATTCGAATATGTTCCAAGGCTTTCGCCATGCTTTCCCTCCTTTTACTTAATTAGAATATCTTGCAAAAGCTCTTGTCTTCTTCTGCTACAAATACGTTAAAGCTTCCTACCATTCGATAAAGTATAAAGTAAATCTTCAGTCAACAGGCTCTTTTTTTAACCACCAAAGGTAGTCCTTGTCGTAAGGGTGTGAACGAAAGACTTCTGAATAGAACCTGGCATTTGCACTTACAATTAACATCCATTTATCTTCTAAGCTTCGCCTTATAGCATAAAAAGACAACTATGGTGCCTTTTATATGGGAAGATAAAAAATAAACGTAAAAAAGCCAATTCAAAGTTAAATTACAGGTTAGTGCAATTTAAACATGAACTGGCTTTTACCTGTTGTAACAACTCTGGAATGGAGCTGTGAACAGATTAGGCAGTAAACTGATAGGTAAACGTTTGATAGGAATGTAATGATTTCTTATTTTTCAGTATACAATGAATTGTCGAGATTGTAAACGGTTGCTTTGGAATTTTTATAAACCATGAAGTGTATAGTGAGAAGATAAGCGGAATAGGTATACGCATCGATCATAAATTAAGGTTTTATTTTTATCGTTCCATTGTAAGTATGCAGGATAATAGTTTACCATGCTTAAAGATTCCCTCTGAGCATGGTAGGTTTACATAATAAGAAAGTGAAGTTTATCCCGTATATAAAGTGCTGTAAGACCCCCACTTCAGGTGCAGGATAGTCTGTACTGCACCTAAAAGTGGGAGATAACAGTGCCTTTTCATAAGACTTTAGGTCATACCACTACGGTACTAACGAGCCGTGGGGGATGAATGAAAACCTCCACTGATGGAGGATTCACTTTATACTCGTCTATTCTGCTACTATGCATGCAGAATACTAGATGCATTATTTTGCAGCTTTTTGCAGTTTATGGATCATTTTTAATGAGCGACCTGTTCCAATCGCTACAGACTCTAAAGGATTAGGAGCAAGATGAACAGGTACAATCAATTCATGTGATAACCATTCCTTCATACCGTGAAGCAAAGCTCCTCCTCCTGTAAGTACTATACCGTGATCCACAATATCACCACTTAATTCAGGTGGGCAATTTTCCAAGGTCAAACGAATGGCTTCTAACACTTGCTCCAACGACTCTTTTAACGCAAGGTGAATTTCCTTTGAAGTTATCGTGATGGTTTTTGGTAAACCAGTAACCATATCACGACCGCGAATTTCCATCGATTCTTCTTTATGATTCGGATGCGCATAACCAATTTCCATTTTTATATTTTCTGCGGTACGCTCACCAATAAGGACGTTATAGTTTTTGCGGATATGATGAATAATTTCTTCATCCATTTTGTCACCGCCGACACGAACTGAATTACAGGAGACAACCCCGCCGAAAGAAATAATGCCAACTTCAGAAGTACCTCCGCCAATATCAACGATCACATTAGCCACTGGCTCATCAACAGGTAAATCAGCTCCAATAGCAGCAGCAATTGGCTCTTCGATTAAGTGTACCTGTTTCGCACCATAACTTGATACAGCATTATGAATTGCTCTTCGTTCTACAGTAGTGCTACCTGATGGTGTACAGACAACAACTACAGGCTTACGCATGGACATACCAATTTGTTTACTTACTTTTTTCAGAAATGCTTTTAACATTTGCGATGTAACGTCATAATCAGCAATAACACCATCTTTTAGCGGACGAATGGGGATGATATTTTGTGGTGTTTTTCCTACCATTTCTTTCGCCTCTGCACCAACAGCTACTACTTGCTTTGTGTTAACATCAATAGCAACAACGGATGGCTCGTTTAATACAATTCCTTTTGATTTTGTGTATATTAAAATGTTTGCAGTTCCAAGATCAATTCCAACTTCTGCAGTAGAAAACATAATTGAATCCTCCAATGAATACATTTTTCCTTTTATAGCATTCTCTTTATTTTTAGCATTTTAGGGGGTTGCTGGACAAGTGTTAGTTTATGGTAGTTTTAAATTGTTAGATTGTGTCGTCGAAATAGATTGAAAAAATGATGGAACGACTTTCCTCGACGTATTTTCTATTATATAATCCGTTTGTTTAGCAGATCAACAACTGTGCAAAGTCCACTTTCCCTAGTGTTAAATATCAATTATACTATATTTTACAAAATTCAGGGGAGAGATAAGCGTAACAATTTGATTACAAATAGTCAAAAATTGTAACAATACGTCTATGTTTTTAAGGTTGTCAATCCTAAATTTCATGAAATTTTTACCTTTAGATTGAAGATTTTCCATTGTTTGTGTCTGTGGGAAATTCTTCGCTCCTTTTATTTTAAGGCTTGCTTTTTTAGAACAGTTTGTTTGTCTGGGCTTGGAAATTGATGCCACAATTATTACAAAAATTCCATGCTATGATGAATTTGCACAAAACAAAACCAAAGGGAGTGTAGATCAACATGTTTAAAAAGGTAGCTGTAGTAACAGCACTATCATCAGCTTTACTTTTTGGAGGAGCATTATCAGCTTCAGCAGATACTGTCGCAAAAGAACCATCAAGTGGTCAGAAATATAAAGTCTATTATTCTATTAACGGTAATTGGCAAAGCATTTCTGAAGATAATATAAATAGTATGCTTCAAAAACATATGAAAAATAGAAATTGTTATGGACAAAAGATAGATTGGAATCATGTTCATAAACAAAACCAAGGCAATAAGCAGGAAGAACAAACTCAACCAGCAGACAAACAAAAAACAGAACGTCCTGAAGCTAATCAACCAGCAGAACAAACAAAGCAAACAGAACAAACTCCAAATGGACAAAAACCTGCTGCAAAACAACCAGTACAACAAGAAAATCCAAATGAGCAAAAAGTTCAAGAGCAGGAAAAACAAGAACCTACTCAAGCTGATAAGAGTGAATTAAGTCAATTTGAGCAGGAAGTAGTTGATTTAACAAATCAAGAAAGAGCAAAACAAGGTCTTCCAGCTTTAAAAGTAGATAAAGAGCTTAGTAAGGTAGCACGTGAAAAATCAAGAGATATGGCAACAAATGGATACTTTGCGCACAACAGTCCAACATATGGTTCACCATTTGATATGATGAAGAAATACGGCATTAGCTATTCTGCAGCAGGAGAGAATATCGCTAAAGGACAACGCAGCCCACAAGAAGTAGTCAATGCATGGATGAACAGCCAAGGGCACCGCGAAAACATTATGAATGCTAAATTTACACATATCGGTGTCGGTTATGTTCAACAAGGTAACCATTGGACGCAACAGTTTATTGGTAAATAAAATTTAAAAACAATCCCTCGATTTTCAGCTTGTAGAGAAACTGTATGGTTTCCTGCAAGCTTTTTTATTGTGGAAACTATAAAAATAGGTGCTTGGGGATAACGAAATAACTGAATAGCAGCCACGTCCGGCGCATGAGCCCAACAACGATGCGACTTTAGAAATGCGCCCTACGATAAGGCCTCATCGGTTCGTCACTAAGAGGAAGGCCGACTAAAAACGGGCTTGCCGCCCAGACGTCGGCATACCCCTGGTTGCAGGGGCATGATTCCTAAATCTTTAGTTGATTCGTTCCATTTGCTACGTTGCTAAACGGGCGCTTGCGCCTTTGTTCAACAAATGCTTTTTGTAAAACAATGCCATTACCAGTAGAGCTCTGTTTCTTTATCTTGCTGTTTATCTGTATACAAAGGTATAATAGCTTGTGGTGAAAGGAGTTCATTTAAATGATTCGAACGATAGGAATATACATATATGCCGGGTTACTTGTTCTCGGTACGTTTTTTAAATTGCAAAAAACAAAGAAATTGCAACATCAACTTTCCAAAGAAGAGATTTTCGTTCAACCAAGTCTTGTCTCTAGAAAGGTGTTTCAACGAACAGGAAGCACTATTGAAGTAGAAGGACAAGACAAGTTGCCAGAAGGTCCTGCTTTGTTTGTAGCGAATCATCAAGGTTTATTTGATATATTAGTATTGCTTGGCTATTTGGGAAAACCAGTCGGCTTTATAGCTAAGCAAGAAATTAAAAAGCTACCCATTATTTCGTCTTGGATGGAACTTGTTCGTTGTGTGTTTATTGACCGAAAAGACCGTCGGCAATCTGTCCGTGCTATTGGTCAAGGTATTGATTATTTGAAAACCGGGCATTCGATCGTTATTTTTCCTGAGGGAACAAGGAGTAGAGGCAAGCAAATGAATTCTTTTAAATCAGGGAGCTTTCGTTTAGCGATCAAAGCAAAAGTACCCATTGTTCCTATTGCTATAGACGGAACCTATCGAGTGCTTGAAGAACCGGGTGGAAAGATAAGACCTTCATCTGTTCGTTTAACGATTAAAGACGCTATCTATCCAGAAGAATATATGTCGATGAGCAGTAATGAAATTGCGGCAAAAGTGGAAGAAATGATTAGGCTGCAACTAAAGACAAATGAATTAGAACAGACTAAGGAAAAGGAAAAAGCAGAGCAACTACTCTCACCTAGGTAGGATAGATAGAAGTGATCAGGTAAATCGAGGGAAGTTAAATGAACCAAAGCTCACGATTTCACGTTTTTAGTTTTAATTTCCGAGACATACTATAATTGAGGTGATAACATGGTGCAAGGTACGGTGAATTGGAATACAGAAATTACCAAAGAATGGTTGCAATCCTATGTTGATGACTGGGTGAAATTTTATAAAAAAGAGACGACACAAGGTAAAGTAGCTTCATATATTCCAGTTTTAAAGCAAGCTAATCCAAATCATTTAGGAATTTCCATTATCGGGAAAAATGGTATGACAGTTCATTCAGGAGACGTAGGAATTCCGTTTACAATTCAAAGTATTTCCAAGATATTTAGTTTCATCGTTGCTTGTATAGAAAGAGGAGTTGCCTATGTTCTTGATCGCGTGGATGTTGAGCCCACAGGAGAGGCATTTAACTCCATTATGCATTTGGAGATGCGTAAAATAAAAAAACCGTTTAATCCGTTTATTAATGCTGGGGCGATAACCGTTACGTCGCTATTGAATGGAAAAAATTCCTCAGAAAAACTCGAAGCCCTTTTTGAATTGTTTACGAAAATCCTTGGTTACCGTCCACATATAAATAAAGATGTATATGTATCTGAAAGGGAAACATCAGTAAGAAATCGGGCTATTGGATATTATCTTGTAGAACTTGGATATTTGGAATCAGAGTTAGAATTAACACTGGAGACGTATTTTAAACAATGCTCAATAGAGGTAACTACAGAAGATTTAGCTAAGCTTGGATTAGTTTTAGCTAATGACGGGATGAATCCACATACAAATGAAGAAATTATTCCGAGAAATGTCGTTCGCCTTGCGAAAGCTTTAATGTTAACTTGCGGCATGTATGATGCTTCAGGTAAGTTTGCTGCATATGTCGGTATCCCAGCGAAAAGTGGTGTTTCAGGTGGAATAATTGCAACTGCTCCTCCGAGAGTTCGAGATGAAGTGCTCCCGTTTGTTGAAGGGTGTGGAATTGGCTTATATGGACCTGCTTTGGATGATAAAGGAAATAGTATAGCAGGTATTAAATTGCTGAAGCATATTGCAACAAAGTGGGATTTAAGTATTTTTTAGCAGCATTTTGGATACTTCTGGTCAGAACAAGATCACATTGATAAAAACGCTTGGATGGCAAGAAAGTCATTTAAGCGTTTTTATCTGTTGTGAGATGTAGTCCGTCCGTAATGATTGCTTTTGCGTACAAAACGAACCTGTAGTTTGCTTTATTTTATTATCCTGTTTCAGCTTTCGCCTGTTCTTTTTCTTCTTTAGCTACTTTAAGGAATTTTTTCGTTTCATAAACGACAACGCCAGACAGACCTAATAAACCAATTAAGTTAGGTAAAGCCATTAAAGCGTTCATAATATCTGAAATACCCCAAACGATATCTAGTTTCTCCGTGGATCCATATAATAGGGCTAAGACGAAAGCAACGCGATAATAAGGAATAGCTTTATCACTAAATAAGTATGAAAAGCATTTCTCACCGTAATAGGACCAGCCGATAATAGTCGAAAAAGCGAATAAGATAATCCCAATGGTAACAATATATCCGCCTGCGTCACCGAGGAAAGCAGAGAAAGAAGCTGTTGTTAAATCTCCACCGGAAAGTTCACCTTGATACATATCAGCCATAATAATGGTAATTGCTGTAATGGAGCAGACGATAATCGTATCAAAAAACACTTGTGTCATAGATACGAGAGCTTGACGACCAGGATAGTCCGTTCTAGCAGCTGCAGCTGCAATGGGTGCTGAGCCTAAACCAGCTTCATTTGAAAATACACCTCGAGCTACCCCGTAGCGAATAACGGTTCCTAGAACGCCTCCCCCTAATGCACTCCCTGTAAACGCATCGGTAAAAATAAGTTCAAAAACACCTGGTACGATATCCAGATTCGTGAAGACGATAATGAAACCACCAATCACATAAAATAATGCCATAAACGGGACTAAAAGTGCTGTAATGCGCCCGATCCCCTTAATGCCCCCAACAATAACTAAACCGACTAATAAAGTTAAAACTATTCCAGTCGCTAAAGGTGGAACTTGAAATGTATTGGCGAGAGCATCAGAAACAGCTTTTGATTGCACCATGTTGCCAATACCAAATGCAGCTATCGAACCAAAGATAGCAAAAATGACTCCGAGCCATTTTGCACGTAACCCTTTTTCTAAATAATACATAGGTCCGCCAGACATTTGTCCCTTGCTATCTTCAACTCGATATTTCACTGCAAGAATAGCTTCAGCATATTTTGTCGCCATCCCAAATAAATCAGATATAACGTAACTACAAAAATGTAATATACTTTATTACTATGCGCTTCCCAATGTGTTCATAGTGTATTTTCTCTATGATTTCACCAACTAAAACTTTCTTTTCTTTATTAGTTAAAAATAACCAATTTTCTTTTATGCTTTGTAGTACCCCGATAACATCATTTTTGTTAATTTTTTTCGGCTTCGTGGACCCCTCAACTTTGCTTAATTGTTTTTTTATATCGTTCTCCTTTTGTTGTGATTCCTCCATGCGTTTTTTAAAATCTTCATAGGACATAATGTCTTCCGCCCAAGCATATTGCCACTTCTTTTTCTTATTTTCTAGCTTATCTAAGCGTTTTTTTAATTCTTCGATGTTTATATCGTCATCGTGCTTATTAAGTTGTTGTTCGCCTTCTCTCGCAACATTGTCAAGTAACGTTTCGTAATCTTGTTTTCCCAAAAAATCTATAAAAGCTTTTTCTATTTTTATTTGTGATACATTTTTGCTTCCTTTACACCTGCCGTCAAGGTGACGTCTGCATTTATAGTTATAATACTTTTCACCTGCCGCCTTTGTGTAAACTCCTGTTAGATTACCTCCACAGGTTGGACATACAAGCTTACCAGAAAAAATATAATCGCTTGATATTGTTCTTGGTTGTTCATTTCTTCTACGATCTATAATGTGCTGTGTGCTTTCCCATTCCTCAAGCGATATTATAGGCTCGTGGTTACCCTCATATACTTTTCCTTTCCATAATATTTTTCCTACTTGTGGGTATCCCTCTAACACTTGCCTAACAGATTTGGCGTGCCATTGGCAACCGTTTTTACCGACATAGTTACGTTCATTTAAATACCTAGCTATGCTAGCTGTTCCCCACTTCCGATATAATTTGTGGATTAATCGTACTAGCTTAGCTTCTTCCTTATTAACCACAAGCTTTCTTGTTTCCTTGTCTATATCATACCCTAACGGCGGTGTATTTAAAGGGTATTTTCCTTGCCTTGCTTTTTCTACCAAACCAAATGAAATACGTTCTCCTATCGTTTCTCTTTCCCACTGAGCCATGCCTGCAGACATAGTTATAACCAATCTTCCCATTGGTGTTGATGTGTCTATAGCTTCGGTTGCTGATTTAATACTGCAATTATGTTTGTCCATAATCTCTTTTATCCTATATAAGTCCGGTACCGATCTGGTAATGCGATCTAATTTATACACAAGTACATGATCAATGTTTCCTTTTTCTATTTGTTTTAATAACGACTGCAATTGTGGTCTATTCATGTCCTTAGCGGATAGCCCTTCATCAACATAAATACCCACTACTTCCCATCTGTTTTCGATGCAGTATCTTTTCAAATGTTGTTTTTGCCCATCTATTGAGTAACCTTCTTTCGCTTGCTCTTCTGTTGATACACGCACATATATAGCTGTACGCATATTATCACTCCTTATAAAAAACTGGCGGGGAGCCAACCCGCCTGTTAATATTTGACGTCAAACATTAATCTAAATTCACTATATACATTACGACTTTGCCGTGTATCTTTAATTCGTTGCAATCTGCAAACGGCACATGGTAGTCAGTAAAGTTTATATCAGTTGAATGTGGTCTAAAAATAAATTTATCTTCAAGTTTGTAAAACTTTTTGACCGAATACTCATGATGGTTACTGTAAACAACTATATCCCCATTTTCTAGATTGCTTATGTCTGTTTGTTTGATAGCTATCAATGAGCTGTTTGGTATCGTTTTATTCATTGATTCTCCATTTACCCTCATAATGTAAATATCATCTCTGCCAGCCCACTTGCCCATTAATGCGTCTGGCATTTCAATAACCTCTATATCATCCTCCGTTATAGGGTCGACCATTTCCGGCAAACCTGCAGCAACATCAACTGGCAAAAAAGGATATTGACTAACTTCTGCAACCTTTTTCTTAGGTGGTTCTTCTGTTTCTCTTGATGAAGGGAAGAAATCATTTATCGAAACCCCTAAAACATTAGCCATTAAGTATAGTATGTTTTGTTCCGGTTCGTTTGTTCCTTTTTCATAAGAAGAAATAGTATTGTGTTTTACGCCTATTTTTACCCCTAACTCTTTTTGGGTTAGACCTCTCTTCTTTCTAAATTCCCTTATCTTACTGCCAACAAATTTACTTATTTCTTTATTCATGAAATCACCTCCTTTTTGTTATATTAATTATATCATATTTCATGAAGTTTGCAAGTGTTATTTTTAGGAAAGGAATAAAAAAATTCATGAATCGTGAAAAAAACTATTGACTCTTATTTTAATTTCATGTATCATGAAGTTAATGGCAGAGAGGAGGGATGAAATGGAACAAACAAAACTAGCTTCCTTAAGGAGATATAACGACATCTCTCAAAAAGAAATGGGCGAATTAATAAACGTTTCCGAAGCTACTTATCGTAATAAAGAAAAAGGTATTACACAGTTTAAAGCTACAGAGATGTTTATTATTGCAAATCGTTTTGGTAAAAAAGTAGATGATATTTTTTTACCTCCAAACTTCATAAAACATGAAGTTTCTAATAAAGAAGTTTCGTAGAGAAGGGGGAGCCAAATGAACGAAATGCCCGAACACATCAAACGCAAGGTACTGATGTTCTTTTTGGAAACATCTGTACCTCGTATTCTAAAAGCTAAAAGAGAGAAGGAGGAAGCAGAATGAATTTATCACTAGCAGTAAAAGAAGTATTTGAAGGTAACGAGGTTGAAGTTTATTGGAATGAAAAGAACGAACCTGTAATGACTATTGATGATTTA
Organism: Virgibacillus pantothenticus; assembly: GCF_018075365.1. Classification (GTDB taxonomy): domain Bacteria; phylum Bacillota; class Bacilli; order Bacillales; family Amphibacillaceae; genus Virgibacillus; species Virgibacillus pantothenticus. The sequence goes on along the minus strand of NZ_CP073011.1, from coordinate 3,617,797 downwards.
GCGAAAGCACTCGAATACGCAAGTAAAGATGGTATTGAAAAGATTATTAGTAGGAATGAATACATCAAATCTAAAGAGTTTTCAACTACCTACAATTTGTCGGTAGTTGAGGGAGGGCGAGAAGTAACAAGAGAAAGAAGAATTTTCAACGAAGATGGCATTTACGAAGTAACTCTATTATCCAAGAAACCTAAAGCAAGAAAATTTCGTGCATTTGTCCGTGAGTTGTTGAAGTCTCTACGTAAAGGAGAACTCCAACTAGCTAAGCCACAAACCGAACAGGACAAGCTACAAATTCAAAAACAACGTGCTGAAGCGATGCTATTAAACGCTAAAACTCGCCAAGCTAAATTAATCTTAGAAATGCAAAAGGATAAAGTATTATCTCCAATCGCTGTTGAGTTACTCGGTATTAATGCTATAGAGCATATCACAGGAAAAGAAGCTAAGACAAAGCCGCAAATAGAAAAGACGTACACAGCTACTGAAATTGCAAAACAGTTAGGCATAACAGCTAATAAGGTAGGTCGTATTGCTAAAGCGCACGGGCTTAAAACAGATGAATATGGTATTTGGGCATTGGATAAAGCACCACATAGCAGTAAACAAGTATCTTCATTCCGGTATTACGAAAATGCGATTCATAAAATTAAGGAGTTGTTGTAAATGGGAGCATTACAAAGGTCGGAATCATTCGAAAAGAGTTATGCAAGAATGAGGGAAGTTTTTCGGGAAACTACCGGTGTTAGGTTTAACATCGAATATTATCATTTTGATGACGATTCAGAGCCTGTAATAAGTATTGATGCAGAAGCTGAAAGATTGGTATTGGATTACGTACCGGAACACGGTTTAGTGATATCGATTCTAACAAAAGAATCCATTATTAGTTTTTCGGAAAAGAACTATATCACTAACTTAAGTTCTGATAACAGCGTTGTATTTGCTTCGAAGCATAATGATGAAACGCATTGTATTATTCAATTTATCTAGTCTATTAATCTATTACTTACTAAGGAGGAAGAAAGATGGAAATTAAAATTAATATCGCTGTTGAAAGCATGGAGGATTTAGGAAAGGTAATGGACAAGTTAGAGGAATTGCGGAAAAAGCACAACCCTCATTGCACTATTTCCGCAAATGTTGAAGTTAACCAAAACGATAAAAGCCACTATCAAATAAACGTAGGTGCGCTAACACCTGAGTTAAAGGAGCAATTACCGAATTTTATCAACTATAAAAATTAAAAATCGAAATATAAGGTGTCTCCGTCTCTACGGAATGGTTCACTGAATCTTAAAATTCGATAGTCTCGCCAGACTTCTTCAGCGTAAACAAAACCATTAGAGTACACCTTGATTCTTTGGAAGAATCTTTTATCTTCCGGGTTTACCACAATGTTGTGAACAACATCGATTTTTTTGTTGAAATTTAACGAAACACCTTGATCGTGAGTGCCGTCATTTGGTAATTCAACTAGGTATTTTAATTCTGTTTCGTTCATAATTTTCACCCCCTCCCACAACCATTCTATCAGATGGGAGGAAATAAAAGGAGGTTGAAAAATGAATAACCAATCAAACAATAAAGCTCATGTCTTACAAAGCTTAACAGGCTCACTAGTAATTACATTAGTTATAGCATTAATTATCTATTTATAGGAGGTGAACAATTTGCTTAATAAAGGACTATTTTCAAGTGATACCGATTCATGGGAAACTCCTCTATGCTTTTATGAGCAATTAAATAAAGAGTTTAATTTTGAATTAGACGTTTGCGCCACAAAAGATAATACCAAGTGTGATAAATATTTTACACCGGAAATAGATGGACTTAAACAACAATGGCGTGGGGTGTGTTGGATGAACCCTCCATATGGCAGGCAGATAAACAAGTGGGTTAAGAAAGCTTACGAATCTTCATTAAATGGAGCCACAGTTGTTTGTTTATTACCAGCTAGAACTGATACAAGGTGGTGGCATGATTACTGTATGAAAGGTGAGATAAGGCTTGTTAAAGGACGTTTAAAGTTTGGTGATTCTAAAAATTCCGCGCCTTTTCCTAGTGCTGTGGTTATATTCGGAGAAGGAGTAGAAAAGAACAAGGTAATTGCTATTTAAAAAATAGGAGGGGTAAGGATGGATTTCGAAAAGTATTTTCTTGCGGAAGATATTGCTGACGCAAAACAAGAATATGTAGCTCTAACCGAGATGCTCCATAGAGTTGATAACGGATTGTGGAGGGGTGATTTAAAATGGATGGAAGAAAATTTATGTGGCGCTTTAAAACGAGTCCGAAACATGATTGATCTAAGTAAAGAAAAACAAGGCAAAGAGCAGTTAATCAGATTAGCAGATGAGCTGTCAGAACTAGGTATAGATCCACTTAAAGTATTAGGTGATAAAAATGCAAATAGACAAAACTGATCTATTTTACCAACTATGTTTTATAGCAACTCTAGTATTAAATTATATAGCGATAGTAGTAACGCATTAGGAGGTGTTTAACATCGAACATCCAGACATAACACATATAAGGCGTACAGGCTACCCTAAATATAATGAGCGTACTGGATTATATGGAGTTGATGCATTGGGCAACGAAGTATACAAAGGTGACGAAATATTGGTGTTGGATGATACGTATTTCCTCACTGATGAATTATTACAACAAACACAAGAAGTATTAAAGCTATTTGGTGCTACTTACCATATAGCAGATTAGGGAGGAATCGGAATGAATACACAAGAGCAAGTTAATAAACTAGTAGATTATTTGGAAAATGTAAGAACCGTCTTTAATAGCTTTGAAAAATATAGCATTTTGTCAATCAACGTAACCGAAGAAGAAATAAAAGTTCACGTAAATTCTATGTCATTCTTTAGTTTTTGGAACGGGGAAGAATTAACCATTAGTGATATTGATTCGCAAATTGATGTGGAGGATGACCCGATAACAAAAAACATTTCTTTTTATCGAGGTGAGGTTGAGTTTTTCGCCTTATTCTCAAAGTTCGAATTTCAAAAATTTCAAGAAAAAATGAACTCACGGCAATGAGTTCTACAAAATAAATAACCACAAAAACGTGCTCTTATTATAGCTTAATTAGCTTATAAGAGCAAGGGGAGGATTAAAAATAATGAATGAATTTGCAGATAAATTTATCGAGCAACAAGAACAACAACCTTTTGTAATAGATGATGACAGCAAAGCAGACTGGGCATTACGTAAAATCAAGCTAGCGCAAGCTAAAAAAGAAGAACTTAGCAACTTTGTGCAGGTCGAAATGGAGAAATTAGAAGCGTACCAAGCACAAGAGCAAAAGAAACTTGATGACGAGATAGATAGAATGCAAGGGTATTTATCTGCCTATGCACTACAAAAGCGTGAGAATGACCCTGAATTCAAATCGCAGAACTTGCCTAACGGTCGTCTTAGGTTCGTTAAACAACAACCTAAATATCATTATGATGACAAAGTGTTAATAGAATCGCTTAAAAAGGCAGAACGTTCTGACTTAATAAAAATTAAAGAAACGCCAGACAAGGCTACTTTAAAGAAAGTTTTCGTTCCGAATGATGGAAAACTCATCGACCCCGATACTGGAGAAGTGGTTGAGGGCGTAACGATTGAGGAAAGGGAAGAAGCTTTCAAGGTTGAGGTGAATAAATAATGATTTTTTCTAAATCGAATAACGAAATCGCTCAGGCTTTTATCAAAGCTTGGGCAAAATTAGAAAATCCTAAGCACAATGCAAGGGTTGAAGTAAATACAAAAAGTGGAGGAAGTTACACCTTTGAATATACGGACTTAGGAGGAATATTTGACGAAGCTAAAAGAGTATTTAAAGAAAATGAAATATCCATCATGCAAAATGCTAGTACAAGAGAAATAAACGGCAATCTGATGATCTCCGTTGAAACAATGTTATTGCATTCGAGTGGTCAATGGATTAAATCAGATCCTTTGCAAATGCCTTGTAGTACCAATATGCAAGACATGGGCGGACAAATAACTTATATGAAGCGTTATTCTTTATCGGCGTTAATCGGTATAGCAACGGAAAAAGATGATGATGCAAACGGCGCCGTTGGTAATGAGTATAAAATGACCAACAAAGGCAATAAAGCAAGCGATAAACAACTAGACTTCGTTAAAAAATTACTAGAAGGAAAGGTAAATGAAAAAAATGATTTTAATACTCTTTATAGCTATCTAAAACAATCCATGGACACCGATGTGGACATGGAGAATTGGACAAGCCAACAAGCTAGTCAAGCTATCAAGATATTAAAAGGCGGTAACACTCAATGATCTATCCAGTACCTAAACCAAGACATAAACGCAGAGCCCCAAAGCAAAAAGACCGAACTAAAATTACAAACAAGGTGCGTAGAGAGGTTTTAAAACGTAGTGAGGGTAAATGTGAGCGTTGCGGTAGATCAAGCGCCTATGCCTTTGAAATGGCTCATTTACAACAGGCTAGCAATGGCGGACTAGGAAATGACCCAGCTAATATAGTCCTTTTATGCGGTCCATCTGTAAACACTGGTACATGCCATAACTTTGCAGATTATACTGCTGCTGGAAGAGAGTGGAGAATGAGGAAACGAGAGGAATTGAAGCGATACTATGGCGAATGAAGGAAGATTAGTAAGGCTCAAACAAATATATGACGAGATTGAAACACTCAACCCCGAAATATTATCAGATTTAAACAAAGTCATACGCTTATACTCTCAAGCACAAATGCTTATTGGCTATTTAGATGCAGACGCTTTGTATAGATACGGCGCTGTCTATGCGGAGCGTAAAAGGGTACATGCTGAGGTTATTCAAGCGAGCCGCGGAACGGTCGCAGAAAAAGAATCTCTTGCGGAAATAGAGACGTATGAATTGCGTTTGCGAGAGGTAGAAGCAAAGGCTGAATCACGTAAATGGCAGAATCTATTTAAAGCTACGGAAAATTTGATTATTGCCTACAGGCGTGACGAAAGAACGGCTTTGGAAGAATATAAAAAGGTCAATGACATATATGGAAGGTGATTATATGCAACCATTGTTTATTGAATTAACGTGCGCAGACGGCGAAAGACGAACTTTTAATATAAATCTAATATGTGGTTTTGAGAGCTACGGGAAAAGCAGTGTTATTTACACAAATCACAGAGAATTCCCTGTTATAGAATCATACGAAACAATTAAAAACACAATCATTGAAATGAAGAAGGTGTTTTAAACAGAAAATGTATAACACCGTACACATCGTGCTACCAAGGTGGTGCTGGGATAAAGCTAACTCTAAAGATGAGTTAAAAGCTAATATCCAATATTATATAGCACCACCAAGGTATTACGGATATAGGGTTATAGAGATTGGTAAGTATTATGCAAGATGTGAGATTAATAGGTAAAAGGGTGAGATCATGGCTAAATTCAGAATGGTTCACACAGAGTTCTGGAATGACCCAAGAGTGGTAGAGGAAATGACGCCAGAAGATAAATATTTCTTTCTCTATCTTTTGACTAACGCGAATACAACACAGATAGGGATTTATCAAATAACTAAAAAGCAAATGGCTTTTGATACAGGGCATTCAATCGAGAGTATAAACGCCCTATTAGATAGGTTTATCAATCACCACAAAATAATTAATTACGATCCAGCAACAAGAGAATTGGCTATTAAAAACTGGGGTAAATACAATTTTTTAAGAGGCGGTAAGCCAATGTTGGATTGCGTAACCAAGGAATTAAAAGAGGTTAAAAATAAAGATTTAATCCCAATTGTTGGAGAAAGGGTAGAAAAGCCGGAAATAAAGGCTTTATACGATACGTATACGTTACGTACCACGATACGTGGACAAGAAGAAGAACAAGAAGAAGAACAAGAAGAAGAAAAAGAAGAAGAAAAAGAACAACAACAAGAAAAAGACGTGAGTGTGATTATCCAATTTTGGGACGATAACGGATTTGGGTTTAATAACATGCATGCAAAACAACAGTTGTTGTCGTGGTTAGATGATTCTAATTTTAAAAATCCTAGTGAAATGATCTTGAAAGCATTAGGTATAGCTGCAGAAATGAATAAACGAAGACTCAACTATGTTGAGGGAATTCTAAAAAATTGGCAGAATGAATCATTGCTTACTGCTGAGGAAGTAGACCAAAGAGAAGCAAATCGTAATAAGAGTGAACCAAGTAATAATTATGACCCAAGCAAAGACAGGTTTTAGGAGGTTAAGCTGTGGAATCTATCCAAAATCTGATTAATACGATGGAACAAGTCGGAGAAGAACAATGTAAAGAGTGTGGCAGAGTTTACAAGTTATATAAAACGCCCGTAGGAGTTGCGGGCGGTTGTAAACCATGTGAGGACAAGAAGTTTAAAGCTAAATTGAATTTGCCCACTGTTGAGGATTACAGAGAGAGCAAGGAGAGGAACTTTATTCTAAGTTTCGAACGAGTATCAACTGATTTACAAAAAGCAACTGTCAAATCTTATAAGCCTGTTACAGATTCCCAAAAAGAAGCGAAACAAGCCGCCATTGACTTTATCACTCAATTTGATGGAAAACACTCATTAGCTTTAAGTGGAACACCAGGATTAGGAAAAAGTCATCTCGCTTATGCAATATGTAAGGCAATTAGAAAACAAGGCTATAAAACATTATTTATCAAAAGTACGGACTTGCTAGAAAAGATACGTGGAACATACAGCGGAAACGGATTGGCGGAAGAAGATATATTCAATATGATTTACAATTTGGATTTATTAGCACTTGATGACATCGGGAGTGAATACGTCAAAAAAGATGAACAAGGTCATGAATCGTGGGCATCCGATGTTTTATACAAAGTAATGGATTTGAGGCTTGAAAAATCTACTATATGCACCACGAATTACACGGAAAGTGAACTGGAAGCCAAATATGGAAAAAACGGCGTAAGAATCACTGATCGAATGATGGATATGGCAAAAGGAATCAGATTAATAGGTGATAGCTACCGTAAAAAGGAGAGGTTTTGAATGAGAGAAATTAAGTTTAGAGCTTGGGATAAATATAAAGAGCAAATGATTCCGAATGTCGAAACGGGAGTGTATCAAGATCCAGACGAAATTATTTTTTTCGGCACTGTATTAGGCTTAAACAGGTTTGATGTCATGCAATACACAGGCTTAAAAGATAAAAATGGCAAGGAGATATATGAGGGTGATAAATATCATATGGGTGACCCTAACATCACTTATACGGTTGTGTGGCATGATGCGGGTTTCATAGGCAAACAAAATGGCGGCAGTAGCTATGCAGGACTGACGCATTGGCAAGAACGAATAGAAGTAGTAGGAAACATTTATGAAGGTGATAACTAATGTGTAAAACATGTAAAGGACAAGGTGGTCTAGTAATACACCATGGTTATTATACAGAGTTTTTAAAGTGTCCAGATAGTCATTGCGATTTTGTACGTGATGATAGTGATATAGAGAGGTTACAAGCTTGGTTGGATAACTTGGAGGGAAACGACTATGGCGAAAGTGCCAAGAAAGATAAACCACAGGAACAAGCCCATACCGCATAAAGGTATTACAACAATAACCAAGGAAATGGACTTGCAGATAGCTGTAGAAGTTCGAGAGGAAATAATCGAACTCTATCAAGAAGGATATGCATTAGATGATATAGCGGAAACATTTAATTACGATCCCGACTTTGTGTTTATCTTGTTATTTATTGCAGCAAAGCACGGGGAAGTAACACGATCATATGGCAGGAGGTATAAAACATCATGAAAGTCGAAGAACTTAAACTAGAACTTAAAATTATTGCTGAGAAATATAAATATGCGGACGAATTAGACAAGCCTATTTTAGAAAAAGATCGTAAAAAACTAGGGGAACAACTTAAAGCTATCGCAGGAATTGAATTTAATGAACATTTAAAGCGAATTATGAACAAAAGACACTACATGACATATACAGACGTTTACTGGTTATTTTTAATGGGTATGCCCGCAAGCTTTATTTTAAGACAGCTAGGCATCAGAGCAAAAGACGCAATGAGGATTGATTTTACAAATGCTGTGGGGTTCTACCAAACACAATTTGAAGTAAGAGAAAAGAAAAGGTGATCCCATGGAAAGGATAGATATACTTGCTAAAATCACAGATCTTGAATACAGGCTTGAAAATGATGAATTAACCGATCAAGAACGCATGGAGATAGACAAAGAGATTACAAGGCTAGGCACTCAATTAAATCTAAACAAAGATGATAAAAAGGCTTTAAAGATATTAAATAAACGTGTTTGGATGACGTATTCAGACATTGAGATTTTACAGGACTTAGGCGTTGGAAAATTAAAAATAATGTCACATATAGGGATTGCTCAAGACCACTCTACTGATATTGATTTAAGCAACGCAAAGTCCTTTTATAAGACTTTTTATATAAAAAATAAAAGGCTGGAAAATTATCATAAACGGTTTGGCAGGGTCTTTAATCCCGAATTATATGACTGAGCCTAAGATAAATAAATTTATAAGGAGTTGTTGATTATGGAAATAAAAGTAAACGAACAACCCCAAAGGTTTTACCTAGCTTGGGAAGATAAATGGGTTGAGGTAGTAGGACATGAAATAAAAGTCGGTAATTATAGTTTTTGCGCTATTCCGATGCCAACGGGAGTGATTAATGTTTCGGAGATCACTACAGGATTGAAGTTTTATGAACTGCCTATGAACGCCTATGTTTTGTCGAAAACAGATACCAAAGAAAAAACATTCGAGTTTCTCGAAAAAGTCGGCGAATCGATCAGAAGACTCATCGGAAATACTAATGTTTTCGACAAGCAAATCATCCAAGGGAGAAAAAACACGGAGAAACTTCTTGGCAAAAAACCAGAGACTGAAAATGTAGATATAGAGGAGTTGATCAAATGACTAATAAAGAACGGTTGGAAGAGATGAACAGGATGAAACGACATGCAATAGAACATGATGACAAACCAATGTTACGGATAATCGAACAAGCTGAAAAGAAAACAGAACTTGAACAGAGCTACAGAAGAACAATATCCAAACAAAATAAGCAAATTACAGCTTTGTATAAAGAAAACAAACGCTATCGCGAAGCGATTGAATATGCGCTTGAAGAATTAAACAATAGCCCAAGACTTAGTTTAGAAGGTTTAGAAGCGATGGAAATATTAGACGATGCATTGGAGGGTGAGGAATGAAAGATAAAGAACGGTTGGAAAAGATAAAAGTCAAATACAATGCTGGCAATGCTGGGAAATTAGGGGAATTCATAGATTTAAAATTAGTTAATCCGTATGATTTGAAATACCTAATCGAGCGAGTACAGGAGTTGGAAGAAGAAAACATTAACTTAAAAGCGATTAAAGCGGGCAACGAGGAATTGATTAAACTGGTAGATGAACGCACAGAAACATTAGAAAATAAATACCTAGCACTAAGAAACATACACAATATAACACTTAAAACAGGGGAGTTAGTTGCGGAAGAAAACAAACGCTATAAACAGTATTTAGAATTAATTAGATCGACAGGCACTCACGGAAAGGACGTGCAAACAAACGAAGTCTTAAGATCTGATGAAGCTGAGCTGGCTAATGAAGCATTGGAGGGTGAGGAATGATGCAAAGTTTTGAATACGAAGATGAGGGCGGACGAACTCTGTGTAAGGAGCACCATAAAATAAGGTGTAGCGAGTGTTTTTATGTCGATGTGTTAGAGCGAGAAAACCAACGCTATAAACAGGCTTTGGAGGATATAAGAGATATAAGCACTGGATCACCGCATAAATTTGCTGTTAAAGCATTGGAGGAGGGGTCGGAATGACAGATAAAGAACGGTTGGAAGAGATGAACAGGATGAAACGACATGCAATAGAACATGATGACAAACCTATGTTGTTGATAATCGAGCAAGCTGAACGTGTGCAGGAGTTGGAAAGTAAAAATAAATTATTAAAAAGTAATCTAAGTGTGGTTCAAGGTTATTACAAAAACATGATTAAAATTAACAAAGATATCGTAGAACAAAACCAACAGTATCGTGAAGCATTAGAAGAAATAATTACAACATCTATTACAATACCAGATTACAAAGAGCATTCTCTTCACGCTGAATTAGTAGCACGTAGAGCGTTGAAAGGTGAATCAGAATGATTGACAAAACAAAAGTTGGATTCATACGAGGTGTAGCATATGCGGCATCTATGATGAAAAAACATGAAGTAGACTACCATGAATTAATTAATGCGACTGGAATAACATATGACGAATTCAAATTGTGTGCTGATGAATCGGATTTAGATGTTATAGAGGAAGTTTTAACATGAAACTATCCCAAACAGACTATCAAACATCATACATCATAGAGCAATTACACAAGCATGGTTATTATGATACAGATAATAAGACATACAGGGAGTTAAAACATAAACTAGCTGCTATAAGAGCATTAAAAATAAAACAGGATAATCCTGATCAAGGGTGGTTTTGATATGAAACAAATTGGCTTTAGAGAAGCGATGTTCATAAATTTATATGAGCCAGTTGCTTATATCAGAGAATATAGAAATGGCGACTTTGATGAAACTTGGTTCCCACGTAGGAAATTATGGGATCAGAAAATTTCTAAATTACCAATCCACAACTATACGTTAGGAGAAATGTTCAACGGGTTTGATGGTAAATGGATTGTAGAGGAAAAGGAATGATTTCATGAAACTATACCTAAAACACACAGAACACATAAACGATGATGGAGAGATATTAATAACAGTACAAACATATTATAGCCAACCAAGTGGTTGTTATTGCTTGGTATGGGTGTAGGAGGGTAAACAATGAATCTACAAGAACAAATCATACAAAAACTAAAAGAAGAAGCTGAATTTGCAAAGGGTTGTGGAATGCCTCAGTTTGTCATGGGGATACAGCAAGCAATTAAGGTCGTTGAAAACATTAAAGATTGGAGCCGGGAAGATGAATCTAACTAATAATTTAAACGAATTAACAACAAAAATCGAACAATGGGCAGTAGATAAAAAATTAGATGAAGCACTACCGGAAAAGCAAATGTTAAAACTTATGGAAGAAGTAGGAGAACTAGCACAAGGATTAGCAAAAGGTAATTTAGATCAAGTTATTGATTCAATCGGCGATGTATATGTTGTTTTAACGATCTTATCCATGCAAATGGATTTAGATATAAAGGATTGTATCGCTGCAGCTTATGCAGAAATAAGCGACCGCAAAGGCAAGATGATAAATGGTGTATTTATAAAACAAGAAGACTTATAACAAGAAAATCTATTAATCAACGGATACTAACATATTAAATTACAACTATACCTATCATTATGGTAGGTATAGAGGGAGGAATAAGGATGGCTGGGGAACCAAAATTAAAAATACCAAACCTTGGGAAAGAGATGTCTAAATTACGAAACTTGCGAAAATTTATACTGAAAGATGATATTAAAAGTTATGTCAACCATCCGCCACACTACCAAGGTAAAACAGAAGTAATAGAAATTATAGAGCAAGCTACAGAGGACTTAAAAGGCATTAAGGCTGTATGCACTGGAAACATTGTTAAATACATCATGAGACACACTAAAAAGAACGGTGTGGAGGATTTACTAAAGGCTAGATGGTATTTAGATAGATTGATTGAAGAATACGAGAAAGAAGGTAATAACAATGACTAAATTACTTACTACTGGAGAAATGATAGATCGGTTGAAGGTTGGGGAGATCGCACAAGACAAAAATGGAGCAACTGTACGTAGAGGTAATCATGGACTAGAAACTCGGGAAGGTAGATTCATTAATTGCAACTATCTTTTCCTCTCTCAAAAATGGCGCATATTACCTATATATGCATCATTTGATGAAGCGATGAAGGCTTTGAAAGATGGGAAAACAGTCGCTTATTTAGACGATTTTGGAAATAGAAATCCTATTAAAAAAGAAACTGCTTTAGGAGCAATAAAACCGTTGGTAGTTGACTTTGAATATTTATTCAATGCCGATTGGGTGATACTGGATGATTAAACTAACCATACCAGGAGACATGCCAGACTTTAATAATATTATCAAAGCAAGTAAATCCCATCCTATGGCATACGCAAACCTAAAGAAGCAATATACAGACTTAACCGTACTTTATGCTCGTAATCTACCATTTATCAATAAAGCAAACTTATATTTTACATGGTACTGCAAAAACAAGCGTAAGGATAAAGACAACATCATGACTGGTCAAAAATTTATCATAGACGGATTAGTCAAAGCTGGAGTATTAAAAAATGACGGATGGGCGCAGATAGGAGATTTAAACCATAGTTTTGAGGTAGACAAGGAAAACCCTCGTATTGAGGTTATATTGGAGGAAATAGCATGATATTTATAAAACAACTATTCTGTAAACATGAGTGGGAAAGGGAAGAACTTGAACGCTATAACCTTCGCGGTAAATACTTCACTGGCTTATACAGTTGCAATAAATGCGGTAAGTTGCTTCTCCACAATCATTCTCTAAATGAAAAAATATGGAGACGCAAAAGAGAGTTAAAAGGCGATACATTTATAGAATAAGGAGTCAATAAAATGACCGATTCTTGCGATATTTGCAACAGATGTGGAAGTCATAATGTCGAAGAAAAACCTCAAATAATAGAGTATGAAGACGGGACTAACGAAGTTTACTATGACACCCAAGACGCAAAATGCCTAGACTGTGGTAAAGAATGGTTAATTATATATTAGTAAGGAGTTGGCAAAGTGAAAGTATATAATTTTGACGATACTATGTGGATTGCTGCTGGAAATGAAGTAGAAGCAAAGAATTTTGCAAAAGAGGAATTCGGATGGGGTGAATTAGAAACAGAGGAAGCATTTCAAGGTGAGGTTAGCTTAGACGAAACTATGCTTATACACCCTGTTGACTTACCTGAGGGAGAACTTAGAATGGCACAAGAGATGGAATTGATAAGTGAAAGCTTCTATGCAAGAAGGTCTTTTAAATGGGTGATAGAAAACAACGACATTAAAGAACCGTGCGTTATTGCTAGCGCAGAATGGTAAAAGGGGTTATGACTATATGACAAAGGTAGCGAAACCAAAGGAAACCACATTTAAACACGCTGAGGCAGAATGGTTTAATTATCATAACACCTTAAAAGAAATTGCGAGATTAAGGGAATCAATCATGAATCCTTTTGATGATGACCCAGAAGACCCAACGATCGTTAAAGGTGCTAACTCCGTTAGAATGCCGGGGGATCCAACTCAAAGAATGGCTACAAGGTTAGCTACACATAAAAGGCTGGAACATTTATCGGAAGTAACAAAAGCTATTGAACAGGTGTATAATGCCTTGCCAGATAATTACAAAGAATTAGCCAGATTGAGATATTGGAACAAGAACAATAAATTAACATGGGAAGGTATAGCTATGAGATTAAGCATCAGCGAGAGACATGCGAGAAGACAGAGGAACGAAATTATACAAGCTACTTTGGATGTGTTGGGATGGAGGTAAATGTCCGTTTTATGTCCGTTTTGGCATAAAAAAACATGTTATTATGCTAATGTGGGATAAAAACCACATATACTTTATAAGGTGATAATACATTAGAGCGCTCAATGTTATGCATTGGGTGCTTTTTCTATGCTCATTTACCAAGATGTAAAAGGAGCATCTGGTTTTCGTAATGCGATTACCAGCTTTTTATACATAAAAAATTTTATTTTAGGGAGGTATGGATATGAACCATTTTGATGTACAGAGAGTAGAGTCTTTAATGAGATATGCAGAGTTTTTGGAGAGCATGGGATATGAAGAATATAGAAAAGAAGTTGTCCATCTACTACAGAAAGAAATAGTTGGCAAGTCTAACGTAGAAGGCATAGTTGAGACAGTTTCGTTTCATAATGGTGAAGGGAAGTACCATGAATTATATACTATCCATCCTGCTATTGAGCAATATGTACAGCAACAAATAAAGAAAGCCACACCGGAAGTATACGAAGAACACATTGCTTTTGAACCAGACAAAATACAAGGTGAGAAGGTAGAAACACTACATCCTAAGCTAAGGTATTATGTACAGCAAGAAATCAAACAACAAATAAATAATTAGAGATATATTATATTGCATAACATTTCCAACTCCAGCATAATAAAGTTATACATAATGCATGGAGGGGAAAGGGAATGAGAAAGGTATTATTAATCGTGTTGTTTTTGATATCGATTTTCATTTTGGCTTCGTGTCAAACGGAACAAGAAAAAGAACAAGAAGTTAAAAATGAAGAAAGAAATAAAGCAATCACTACGATGGAAGAAAAGTTAGACGCTATCTTAGCAGCAGATTCTTTCACAAGAGTATGGGATATTGAAGATCATATACTCTACGATGAAGAAATAGATGAAGAAAACTTATTCATGTTCACGGACGACTATATTATGGATCAAGAGAAATTCGAATCCTTGAACCAAGAGGAACAAAATTTAGTGATGTCAACAGGAGTAATTATTAATAAGTTCCTAAATGATGAGTACAAAGACAAAAGCTTATTGGAGGACGATGTGAAAGAGTACTATGAAGTCCTTAAAACAGGGGAAGGAATAATGAGTGAGTTAGGAAGTTGATACATGAACATCAAGAAGCGTTGCGGTAAGATTGGATGCAAAGCTTTGATAGGGATTAAAGAAACATACTGTAGTCAACATAAGAACTATAATCACAAACGATATGAGCAGATAAGAACATCAACCGAAGAAGGAAGAGCATACAAAAGGTTTTACGATACGAAAGAATGGAAGTCATTACGCTATCAAGCTATGTTGCGTGATGGCTTTATTTGTGTTTGTTGCGGTAAGGAAGCAAAGGTGTGCGACCATATCATACCAACTAAGGTTAGATGGGATTTAAGACTGGATATAAATAATACACAATCATTATGCTTTGAGTGTCACAATAAGAAAACCAAACAAGACAAGATCAAATACAATCTATAGAGGAGTAGAAATCATGAACAATAAAGAAGTTGACATTGATAAATTTTATTTCGCTGTTATCGAAGAAGATAAAAACGGAAATATTGATTATAAAAATTTGAGAGAAGTAGAAATTAATCCCCCCATCGAAATTAACCCTTACGATAATTAAAAAATACAGGACGGTGCGCAGTTTTCTCTTTGAAAAATGCGATTATGAAAGTCAAATTTAGTCAAAGTAGAAATATAAGGTGGTGATCGTATGAGAGGGAAGCCAACAAGGGGGTTTTACAGTGAGGATGAACTAAAAAAACATAAAAAAGGCAAGGATTATGTTGCTAAAAAGCTTGCTGAACAAGAAACGTTAAATAATCACGAGCAATTACAGGCCGACCGCATACCTAGTCACCTTTGCTATTACGGAAAAAAAGAATGGAAACGAATTATACCGTTGTTAAAAGAACTTCCGATAGCTGAATTGGATAGAGAACTAATCGAAACGTATTGTATGCTTCACGGCTCTAGGCGACGGTTAGAAAAAGATATACAAAAACACGGTGAAACTATAGAAATCTATAATGAAGATGGAGAATTGACAGGAATTAAGAAAAATCCATCTTACGACATGTTGCTTTCTACTGTTAAAGAATTGCGAATGATCGCTAATCAGTTAGGCATGACAATGAATAGTAGATTAGATTTGGCGGTACCTGAACAAGAAAAAGAAGAAGATGAGATATTAAAATTGTTGAAGGGGTGAATGTTATCAAATGTTTAAAGGTAAAGCTAGATGTGATTATTGTTCAAAGATTACCAAGATAGATTTTAAAGAAAAAAGCACCTGAACGAAGTGGAAGAAACATATTTCAAATGTGAACATTGTCATCATAGATATGTTTGTTTTGTTACGGATAAAAAGGTGCGAAAAATGCAACGTAAGAAGAGAAATCTTAAAGGTCATTATAATATTCAAAAACGGTTGGATTTGCAGGAAGAAATCAACCAGCGAATGACTAAATTGAAACATAATCTTATTAATTTTGGTCGTGCTGACATTTAATATATAACTTATTTAAAACACTTACTATTGTAGGTGTTTTTTATTATGCCAGAAAGGAGACGCAAAACATGAATGTATATGCGCAAAGTATACAAAGGGAATTTTTAGAAATGTACGCAGATAATAGAATATACGATATTGTAAAAACGAACTCTTATAATATTGATTTTACAATCATTGTAGACGGGAGTCATATGAAATCCAACTTAAGAATTGGGTATGATGGAGATTTGTCTTTTGATACTGCAGAAAAGCTTATTAAAAATAAATTTTCCGATGTGAATGAAGAATGACGTTTAATGACCCGGGCATTAGATACGCTAAAAAAGTGGTAAATGGAGAAATTACGGCTGGTAAAAAAGTAATAAAAGCCTGTAAGCGGCATTTGAGAGATTTAGAAAACGATAAATTAAACTATGTTTATTTACCTGAAAGAGCTGAAATTGCAGTTAAGTTTATGGAGATATTACCGGATATATCTACTGGTAAACCTGTAAAACTTGCAGAATTTCAGCTTTTTATTGTTTATTCGTTATTTGGCTGGTACCGAAAAGACAACAATGCACTACGCAGATTTAATAAAGCGTTGATTAGCATGGCTCGTAAAAACGGTAAATCAGCATTAATATCTGGTATTGCTATATTTGAATTTTTGGCTGGTAAATATCCGTTACAAAATAGGCAAATTTACTGTACAGCGCAATCAAGGGAACAGGCATCTATTGTGTTTGACATGGTTGTGCAGCGACTTGATGGTTTACTGGCGCAATCAGAAGCAATAAGGAAATCAGTTCGTAAAGTGCGAAACGAAATCAATCATAATCCATCTTACAGCGTATTAAAACCACTAAGTAAAGACACGGGGAATATAAACGGACTAGCTCCAACGCTATCTATATTAGACGAATACGGGGCTAGTAAAGATAACTCCATGATGGAAGTTCTGGAATCTGGTTCTATGTTGCAACCAAACATGCTCACATTGATAATATCAACTGCTTATTTTGATTTAAATAGTCCTATGTATGCCCAAGAGTATAAATACGGAGAAAAGATACTTAACGGAGATGAGAAGGACGACAACTATTTTGTTTTGGTGTACGAACAAGATGACGAAGAAGAAATTTACGATGAAAGCAGCTGGATTAAAAGCAATCCACTCCTTGAAGTCGAATCCATAAAAGAAACGCTGATTAGAAACCTAAGAAAAAGATTCAAAGAAGCAGTTGCTAAAAATGATTTACTAGGACTGATAGTAAAGAATTTCAACATGTGGAAGCAGGCTGCTGAAAATTCATTCCTACCAGTAAAAGAATGGCGAGCTTGTGAAACGGAACCAATAAATAAGTATGGTCGCGATGTATTTTTGGGATTGGACTTATCAAGAACGGATGACTTGACCGCATTGTATGAGATATATCCAATAGAAAACCAAAAGTTTTGGATTGATGGACATTCATTTGTTGCAACTGTGGGAGGTTTAGAAGCGAAAACAAAACGAGATAAAATTGATTATGAAATGTTAATCGAAAAAGGGTATGCTACCAAAACGGATTTGAAAAGTGGTTTTATAAACATAACTCAAATCGTCCATTATGCAGCTGATTTAATCACAAGATACAATTTAAGCGTTCAAGCATTTTGCTACGATAGTTGGCATATCGCTAATTTTATTAGCGAATGGGAGAAAAATTATC